>JAITBH010000064.1 GCA_031283745.1 Candidatus Ectomicrobium neotermitis
GTTTGGCTGACTGCCCGAATATCTGCACAAATTGTCCCAATATCTGTCGTAATCTTTTCCCTCACACCGCTTACTCCAAGCGAGGAAACCAAATAAATAAATCCCTCAGCATTTTTTGCAAGCATTGCAATCCGCTCTTTTGATGTCGGTGCTATAAGCGTGATTAGAGAGACATCATTTTTTTGAGCAAACTCTTTTATCTCCCCTTGCTCCTCAAAAGGCATATCGGGAACAATTATCCCGTCTAAGCCCGTCTCTTTGCATTTTTTAAAAAACCGGGCATAGCCATAAGAAAAAACTGGGTTTAGATAAGTCATAAAAAGCAGAGGGATATTTGTCCCCTTCCGAATTTCTGCAACCATAGTAAATATATTGTCTATGGTGATGTCGTTTTTTAAGGCTCTCTCCATAGCGTTTTGTATCACCTCTCCCTCAGCTATCGGGTCTGAAAAAGGGATACCTATTTCAATTAAGTCCGCTCCATTTTTTGCCAAGCTCAAAATGAAGTCTTTTGTTTTGTCTAAGCAAGGGTCTCCTGCCGTTAAATATGCAATCAAGGCTTTTTTGCCACTAAAGGCTTGCGGTATTTTATTCATGGATATTTTCTCCTTTATACTTTGCAATCATCGCAGCATCCTTATCCCCCCTACCAGAAAGACAGACAACGATAATCTCATCTTTTTTCATCTTTGGAGCAATTTGAGTAGCATAAAACAGTGCATGAGCAGATTCTATAGCGGGAATAATCCCTTCCGTCCGTGAAAGAACCTCAAAAGCGTTTACTGCCTCGCTGTCTTTTACGGGAATATATTCAACCCTGCCCATATCATTTAGATAAACATGCTCAGGACCTACCCCCGGATAATCAAGACCCGCCGAAATGGAATAAACAGGGGCAATTTGCCCATTGTCAGTCTGACAAAAGAGGGATTTCATACCGTGAAAAATGCCTACCCGCCCTTTTGCAAATGTTGCGGCAGTCTGTTTGGTTTCAATTCCTTTCCCTGCTGCCTCACAACCTATCAGCCTAACCTCTTTATCATTGATGAAATTGTAAAAAGTGCCGATAGAGTTTGACCCCCCTCCAACGCAGGCTATGACAGTGTTTGGCAGTCTGCCCTCTTTTTGGAACATTTGCTCTTTGATCTCTTTGCTGATGATGCTTTGAAAATCTCTAACAATAGTAGGGTAAGGGTGAGGCCCCATAGCCGAGCCTAAAACATAATGAGTGTCATCTATTCTTTTAGTCCACTCTTTCATCGTTTCGTTTACTGCATCTTTTAGGGTTTTTGTGCCAGTTGTCACGGTGTTTATTTTTGCACCCAGCAATTTCATTCTAAAAACATTCAGCGCCTGCCTTTGTGTATCCTCTTGCCCCATAAAAATTTCGCACTCCATCTTTAGCAAAGCTGCTGCGGTTGCCGCCGCAACCCCGTGCTGGCCTGCCCCAGTTTCAGCGATAACTCTAGTCTTTCCCATCTTTTTTGCTAACAAAGTTTGACCTAAAACATTGTTAATTTTGTGCGAGCCGGTGTGGTTTAAGTCCTCTCTTTTTAGATAAATCTTTGCCCCGTTTAATTTCTCGGTCAAATTCTTTGCAAAGTATAAAAGCGACGGCCTGCCCGCATATTCGTTTAATAAGACTGTCAGCTCCTGACAAAATTCAGGGGAGTCCTTGTATAAATAGTATGCAGTCTCTAATTCTATTATCGCATTCATCAAAGTTTCGGGAATAAACTGCCCGCCGTAAATTCCAAATTTTCCTGTTCTCATCTGCCCTCCTTTGTTTATTTTCCTGCCTTTCTAACCATATCAACTATGCCCGCTATCTTTTTCCTGTCTTTTAACCCTTCCGTCTCAACCCCTCCGCTGACATCTACAGCATATGGATGTGTTTCCGCAATAGCCCGCAAAACATTGCCCTCATTTATGCCTCCAGCTAAGAAAAATGGTTGCAAGATGTCCATTTTCTGGGCAAAAGACCAGTCAAAGGTTTTCCCGCTGCCTGCCCCTGAGTCAAAAAGCAAATATTTTGCCCTGCTTGCCGCAACTTTTGGGGCCGAGCTGACAATTTCCGCTTTTATAATCTCCTCAATACCCCTGCTATAAAGCTCGTCAATATAAAGGTCGTCTTCGTTTCCGTGGAGCTGGACAATATCAAAAACTCCGTCTTTATAAGCAGCAAGTATATTGTCTATCGGCTCATTGACAAAAACCCCCACTGCTTTAATTTGCGGGCTAAGCCTTTTTCTCAGTTCTTTGGCTCTAAGAAAATCGATTTTCCTCTTAACCCCGGCAAAGACAAAACCAGCAAAATCGGGCTTTGCCTCATTTACATAGTCAATGTCCTCAAACCTCTTTAATCCGCAAATCTTTATCTTTGCCATCAGCTTACCCCCGCAAAAGTTTAATTTTTGAGCCAATATCGCGGATATTGTCCGTTTTCATCAGCTCCTCCCCGATTAAAACAGCGTCAACTTTATGCTGCCTTAGAAGCTCTATGTCGGCGGCGGTCTTTATACCGCTTTCTGAAACAAAAATTTTGCCGGCGGGGACAAGTTCCCTCAAACGCAGCGAATTTTTAAGGTCAACGCTGAAATCATTGAGATTTCTATTGTTTACCCCGACAATCTCTGCCCCAGCAAAAAGCGCTTTTTTAATCTCGCTCTCATCATGAGCCTCAAGCAAACAAGAAATTCCAAGCGAGCCGGCCAGTTCATACAGCTCTTTTAGCTGCCCCTCATCTAAAATTGAGCAGATCAAAAGCATTGCATCTGCCCCAAGCACTGCCGTTTCATAGACCTGATAAGGGTCAAATATGAAATCTTTCCTAAGCACAGGGATTTTGACGAATTTTTTGACATCTTTTAGATATTGGGGCGAACCTAAAAAGAACTCTGTCTCAGTTAGCACGGAGATCGCACTAGCCCCGGCTTTTTGATACTCGAGGGCAATCTCTAAATACCTAAAGTCCGGGGAGATAAGCCCTTTTGAAGGCGAAGCCTTTTTAATCTCGCAAATAAATGAAAGCTCGGGTGCAGCAAGCGCTGCTTTGAAAGCAAATGGGTGCTTTTTAGCAGGCAGGGCTTTAACTTGGGCAATTAAGTCGGATAGCGGAAGCTCTTTTTTTGCCTGCTCTAACCTTATCTTTGAGGCGGCAACAATCTCATCTAATATCATCATTCCCTCTTTGCGGCATTTGTCATGGCCTTAAACTCATTAAGCTTTGCAAAAGCCTTCCCGCTGTCGATACTGTCTTGTGCTATCTCTATCCCTTCCTTGATGGTGATATTGTCCTTTATAAGATAAAGACAAACCCCCGAATTAAATATCACCACATCCCTTTTTGCACCCTTTTCCTTGCCGCTCAAAACATCGAGTGCAATTTGTGCATTGTCTTGAGGCCCTCCCCCAGTCAACTCTTTGATTGAACATCTCTTAAAGCCAAATTCCTCAGGGGACAAAAAATAGTTTTTAATTTTCCCATTATGAGTTTCGCAAACCCTTGTCTCCCCAGTGAGAGTAATTTCATCGCTGCCGTCATGGCCGTGAACTACAGCAGCCCGTTTTAGCCCCAAATTGCTCAAAACTTTCGCTAAAGGTTCGACTAAATCATCATTATAAACCCCCAGCAGCTGAAACTTTGCATCCGCTGGATTTGAAAGCGGGCCGATGATATTAAAAACGGTCCGTATTCCCAGATCCTTCCTCACGGGCGAAACGATTTTCATAGCGGGATGATAAACCACTGCACTCATAAAGCAAACTCCAAGCTTGTTTAATATGTCCTCGCTTTGACGGGGATCTAAGTTGATATTGATGTCTAAAGCTTCAAGCAGATCGGCGCTCCCGCACTTGCTTGAAACGCTGCGGTTGCCGTGTTTTGCTACAGCCGCCCCGGCGCCTGCACAAACAAAAGCCGATATGGTGGAGATATTGAATGTAAAAAGCTCATCGCCCCCTGTTCCAACAATGTCTAAAGCGTCTCCGTCATATTTTAGTTTGACGCATTTTTCCCTCATCACCGCCGCACAAGCTGTGATTTCATTTATGCTCTCGCCCTTTATACGCATGGCAGTTAAAAAAGACGCTATCTGAGACGGGGCAGCCTGCCCGTCTAAAATCTCTCCCATAACCCCTTTTGTGTTTTCTAAAGACAAGTGTTTGCCCGCTACAAGTTCATGAATAGCTTCTCTGATCATTTTAAGCCTCCTTTGACATCTTTAATGTCTATAAAATTCTCAATAATTCCCTTTCCGCCTTTTGTGAGTATCGACTCGGGATGAAACTGCAATCCGTAAAGATTAAATTTCTTATGCCTCACCCCCATAATCTGACCAATTTCATCAACAGCTATGACTGAGAGTTCGCGGGGCAGCGTCGATGGATCTGCCGCCAATGAATGATACCGGGCAGCAACAAAGTTTTTTGCAAGCCCCGCAAAAATCGGCATTGAGTTTTTAATCTTTAATGTGCTTGTTTTCCCATGCATAAGGGTTTTTGCATAGACAATTTTTGCACCAAATGCCTCACAAATTGCTTGATGGCCAAGACAAATACCCAGCAGGGGAACTTTGTCAAAAAAGTAGGTTATCGCATCCTCGCAAATTCCCGCATCGGCAGGTCTGCCAGGTCCCGGGGAGATTATCAGGTGGGTGGGTTTTAAGTTTTCAATCTGCCCAACACTGCACTCATCGTTTTTTATGACTTTAACATTCGGACAAATTTCCCCGACATACTGATAGAGGTTATAAGAGAAGCTGTCATAGTTGTCGATGATTATTATGTTTCTTTTCATTTTTCCTCCCTGCAAGCCGCTTCGACGGCATTTTTCATGGCGGCGGCTTTGTGCAAACACTCATTGAACTCTTTTTTGGGCTGACTGTCTGCTACTATCCCTGCTCCAGCCTGAACATAAACCTTTCCATTTTTTAATACAGCCATTCTGATGGCAATGCAGGCATCCATATTTCCTGAAAAATCGATATAGCCCGCAGCCCCTCCATAAACTCCTCTTTTGTTTTGTTCAAGGTCGTCAATTATTTGGCAAGCCCTCTTTTTGGGAGCCCCCGAGAGAGTGCCTGCAGGCAAAACTGCACCCAAAGCATCGATTTGGTCAAAGTTTTTCCTCATTTTGCCGACAATTGATGAGGCAATATGGCTGACATGGGAGAATTTGACTATCTTCATATATTCCTGAACCTTCACCGTGCCAAATTCGCTGATTTTGCCCAGATCATTTCTTGCCAAATCAACGAGCATATTGTGTTCAGCCCGCTCTTTTTCATCGGAAAGTAGAGCTTTAATAAGTTTTTCGTCCTCCTTAAAATCAGCCCCGCGTTTGCAAGTTCCTGCTAAAGCATAGTTGATAAGTTGACGATTTCTTAATGTAACAAGTGTCTCGGGAGATGCCCCGGCAGCCTCCATATCGCCGAAGTTTAGGTAGAACATATACGGGGAGGGATTGCTTTGACGCAGTATGCGGTATGTTTGGAGAAGGCTTCCCTCAAAATTTGCGGTGAGTCTGTTTGATATGACGACTTGGAAAATGTCCCCCTCAAAAATGTGATCTTTGGCTTTCTTGACCATTTTGAGGAAAGTTTTTTCTGTGTGAAGGGGGGTAAAAGGGGAGCTCAACTTGCTTTTTGGGGCTCTATGGCTAAAAGAGCCTTTTATGAGCTTTTCAATATCTAAAACTGCCTGCTCTGCCTCCGCATAAGACTTGTCGAGATCTTTAAGCGAGGCATTTGCGATGATAAAAATTTTCTGTTTGAGGCAGTCGACAGCAATAACCTTGTCAAAAAGCATCAATCGAAAATCGTCAAAGCCCTCTGGGTTTTGGGCTTTGAGCTTGAGAGATGTCTCAAAATACTGGACGCATTCATAGGAAAAATACCCGACAAAACCTCCGCTAAAAGGGGGGATAGAACTTATTTGGGGGCTTTTGTATTGGGATAAAATCTCCCGCAAAACCTCAAAAGGCTGATCAGTTGTCTGCTTTTTGACGCTTTTTCCATCGCTAATAGATAGCTCCCCGTTTTGGCAAGAGATTGTGAGCTTTGGGTCAAAACCTAAAAATGAATACCGCTCCCAGTTTTCGGCATTTTCTACGCTTTCTAATAGACAGCATTGCTTGTTTTGGTCTAAAAAGACCCTCAAAATCTCCACCGATGTCTTGATGTCGGCAAAAATCTCCTTGTAAACGGGAACTACGGTGTAATCCTTCAAAAACTTTTTTGCTTCCTCTTTCGTAGGCTTAATCATAAGCCCTCCTTAATTTTGCAATTCAGGGGGGATACATAAAAAAACCGCCCCTGACATTGCTTCTTGTCAAGGGCGGATAATAGTCCGCGGTGCCACCTTGTTTGCGGGCTAACCCGCTCTCTTTTGCAAAACACTTGGGTTTTAACCTCAAAACCCGCATATTTCTCGCTCTTTTACACTTGCGATGTGTCGCGGAATACTCGAGTTTTTATGCTCTTTGACCGCGCCCTCAGTGGTCCATTTGATATTCTGCGTTGTGCGGGAATCTCAGCTACACCCGCTCTCTGTAACTGCACAAATACCTTTATCTCCACATCATAGGTTTCGTTTTTCATCTATGAAAGAACTGGTCGAACTATAACTAAAAGCCTATTTTTTGTCAATTTTGGCGGCTATTGTGTTAATAACTTGCCAAGCTTTGTGGATAACTTGATCTTAACTGCCTTTAGGTTTGTGTTAGAAACGCTTTTTTTGTATAAATTGCTCATAATTGAAGTAAAGGAAATGGCATGAAAGTAAGTAATGCAGGATGGCAGTTAATCACAACACATAAGTAGCAACCATAGACAAAATGTCAGAAACGGCATTTTGTTTTTTTTTGTATAGCTGTTTTGATGTCAGATTGACAAAAATAACAATCCCTCGCTTTTTGGGGAAATAAAACAAAGGAGAGCATTATGAAGAAAATCGCATTATGTGCATTGATGGCTGGATTGGTTTTTTCACTTGTAGCTTGTGGAGGAAGCAAGAAAAAAGATGTTGAGAAAATCATAAAGGTCGGCATTGTTGTTCCTGCCACGCAATCAGTAGCGGCTGCAATGGAAACTACATTCAAGAAGATCGTTGAGGAAAAGACCAATGGAGCTATCGAGGTTCAGTTGTTCCCAGATGGAGTTTTAGGCGGAGAGAAAGAGCTTTATGACAGTGTAAAAGATGGAAAATTGGAAATGGTTGTTATCGGAACCTATTTCTGGAATGAAGTCCCGCAGATTTTGATAGCAGACTTCCCCTTCCTATTTAGGGATGTAGATCATGCTCAGAAAGTGTTTGCCGGCGACGTAGGCAATGAAATTTCAGCATTGCTTACAGAAAAAACTGGTATTCGTATTATTGGTTGGGGACCAAACGGAGCCCGTTCATTTAGCAGTGCAAAGCCTTTAACAAAGATTGCAGATTTCAAAGGTCAACGTATGCGTATGCCTAACAATGAAATCCACGTAGCTTTGGCCAAGCTTTTGGGTGCAAATGTCATAACAATGCCTATGGGCGATGTTTTCACATCACTTGAGCAGAAGGTTATCGATGGTCAGGACAATCCTTTGAGAACCCTCATCAGCTATGGCTGGTATGAGGTTCAGAGCTATGTCTATGACACAAATCATATGGTCTCAACACTTGAAATTCTTGCAAGCCCTCAGTTTTGGGCATCTTTGACGCCAGAGCAGCAGAAAATTGTTGAAGAAGCAGCAAGAGAAGCTTCAAAAGTTTCTTGGGATACATATAAGGACAGCATAGCGGAGGATAAGGACTTCCTAAAGAAGAACAATTTCACCGTAACAGAGCCTACAGCAGCAGAGAAGGAAGAGTTAGTTAAGATAATCTCCCCTCTCTACAATGACCTGTATAAGAAGTATCCATGGGCGAAGGCTTTAGCAGACAAAGCAAGAGCTGTAAAATAAAAGCAGAACAAAAAAACTCTTGACCTTTAACGGGGTCAAGAGTTTTTTGTTTATAACGGGGGTAGTAATGAAAAAGACTTTTTTGGACAGACTCTTTAGGGGAACAGAATACTTTATGGCGTTTTTGCTCTTTGCGATGGTTGTTTTTACATTAGCCAATGTGATTATGCGCTACTTTTTTAATTATGGACTTGTCTGGTCTGACGAATTGGCTGTTTTTTGTTTTGTGTGGTTAATTTATGTCGGCATTATCGGTGCTTTAAGGGATAATCGACATCTATTCATAGACTCTGTGTTGTCAAGATTGCCCAAAACCGCTCAAAAGACGGTTTATTTTTTGATCCAAGCCATATCGCTCGCCTTATTTGCAATGTTTACATGGGGAAGTTTCGGTCTTACGATGTTAAATCTTGAAAATTCAGCAGCAGCAACGGGTATCCCCTACGCTTTTCTCTATATTATAGGTGTGGTAACAGGTGCTTGCGGAATTATTATATGCGGGGCAAATATATACAGATTGATAGTCAAAGGTGATTCTGTGGCAGATCTCACCAAAGTTGCAGACTCTCAAGACGATATAGACTTTACACAGGAGGAGGAAAGCAAATGATAATAGCTCTATTTTTAGGTTGTCTTATAGGTGGAATAGCCCTCGGCATTCCAATAGCTTTGTCCCTCCTTCTCAGCTCTTTTGGCTTAATGGTTTATTTGGATCAATATCACACTCAGCTTTTTGCAATGCACTTTATGAGAGGGGCAGAAAGCCCGGCAATGATGGCTTTGCCGTTTTTTGTGCTAGCGGGAGAGTTTATGAACAGAGGCGGATTGACTATGCGTATAGTAAATTTCGCCAATGTCTTTGTCGGCAGATTTCGGGGAGGGTTAGGTTATGTAACCATAATCGCCTGTCTAATTTTTGCCTCACTCGTTGGCTCAGCCGTTGCAAGCACTGCGGCATTAGGTGCAATTCTTATTCCGATGATGGTAAATGCCCGATACGACAAGATCAGGTCTACAGCTTTAGTTGCAAGCGCCAATATAGTCTCACCCATAATGCCTCCAAGCGTCCCGCTGATAATTTTCGGCGTATCTGCCGGAGTATCGATAAGCAAACTCTTTATGGCAGGCATAGCGCCAGCAGTATATATATCGATAGCACTTTGCATAATCTGGTTTATCATCTCCAAAAAGGAAAAAGATGTTCAGCTTATGCCTAAAAAGTCGATCAAAGAGAACTTGAAAGCTTTAGCCAGCGGTTTTTGGGCAATCATGATGCCGGTCATTATTATTGTCGGCATGAGAGGCGGCATTTTTACTCCCACAGAGGCAGGGGTTGTAGCTGTGGCTTATGCGTTTTTTGTCGGAGCTTTTGTTTATCGCAAACTCAAATGGAGAGAGATAAGGGGCGCATTGGTTGCTACTGCTAAAGTTACAAGCGTGATAATGTTCCTTGCTGCATCTGCGACAGTCGCCTCATACCTTATGACCATCGGGCAAATTCCGCAGATGATAACCCGTTCCTTGCAAGGTTTTGTTGACAATCCCCTCTTGCTTAAATTCTTGATACTGGGGTTAGTGATTTTGCTTGGCACCTCAATGGATGTGGTTCCTATCATCTTGATACTTACACCGATCTTTATGCCTCTTGTAAAGGCGGCGGGAATAGACCCAGTGTATTTCGGGGTGATTTTTGTAATTGTCACGGTGTTTGGTTTGCTCACCCCTCCAGTTGGAAATGTTCTAAATGTGGGGTGCGGGGTAGCAAAGATAAAAATGGAACAGTTAGTGGGACCCGTGATTCCTTATTTAATAGTCATTTTGGCGATCTTGGTGCTTATGACAATTTTCCCGCAAACGATACTCGTTCCTTTAAGTTGGTTTGCATAGGTAGATAATCAGAGGCTTTTCTTAGTAGACATAAAAATACGACGGCTTAGTTTGTTTAAGCCGTCGTTATTTTTTTGTTCCAATTTTTGTGCGGCAGGTTTATTTGAGGCTGTTAAAGTAAGCTTTAACTCTATCCTTAACATTCTGACGCAAGCTGTAATAGTAAAGGGGTATATCGTTTTCATGCAAAACCCCCAGCGGGAGATAAGACCTTGAGGCAAGAGCAGAACTAAACTTCTCGGCATCTACCGTTGTGCAAATTATCGTTCCCCTATTATGATTTATCTGTGCATCAGCCAGCTTTTTGACTTTTTTGAATGTATATCGATTGTTGTCGTCAAAGGATATGACTATCGAGCCGATATTGTCCGCGGCGGGAACTAATTCCTCGTCAGTTTTCCAAGACAGCGGGTTAATTAAAACGGAATCGGGGTTAGAAAATGCACTTTTGCCGTCAACAACAGGCGCCTCAACATTGTAAGACACTATCACCCCCACATCGTCAGCTCCTTGGGCAGCTTTCATATGCGGATAAGCGCTATAGTATTGCTTAGTTAGCGGAACGCCGATGAGATAAGCAGCTACCATTCTCTTATAGACCTCAGGATTTTCCTTTAGATAGTCAGTGATCACGGAAGTCAGCATAATCGACCCTTGCGAATGGCCGACAAGAACGAAAGGTCTGCCTTGATTGTAATGTTTGATGTAATAGTCAAAAGCCGCAATGACATCCCCTTGTGGGATCTTTATCAGCTCTTTAGCCTCACCGTCGAAGTTGTTTATCATAAAAGACGCATCGAGCTGCCTATAATAAGGTGCATAGACATTCCCAGCAGGCTCAAAAGCCGAAGCACGGGTATCCAAATAGTATTTAGACCAAAACACCATCTGTTCATTGTCTAAATCAGCAACAGGGTAGCCGTCTAAACTCCTCCACGAAGTGGGATA
>JAITBH010000077.1 GCA_031283745.1 Candidatus Ectomicrobium neotermitis
GGTTATGGTTTTTTGGGCTACCCTGTTTTGATGGCAGCCGATATACTTTTATACAGAGCCGACACGGTTCCCGTCGGGGCAGATCAATTGGCGCATATCGAGCTTTGCAGGGAAATTGCCCGTCGCTTTAATAATTTTTACGGCAATGTTTTGGTAGAGCCAAACGAAAAGTTGACAAAAGAGTCCCGTGTTCCGGGTATAGACGGCAGGAAGATGTCTAAATCTTATGGCAATTCCATTTTCCTTGGCGAGGATGATGATGTCTTAAAGAAAAAAGTTTTCGATATGTTTACCGATCCCAAAAAAATAAAAAAAGACGATGCAGGCCATCCGGAGGCTTGCGTCGTCTTTGCTTTTTATGAGATTTTTAACCCGACCGGCGGCAAAGCTGAGACCAAAAAAGCTCAATGCAAAGCGGGCGAAATGGGCTGCATATCTTGCAAAAGGCAGGTTTTAGAACATCTTGTCGAATTTATGCGTCCTCTAACTAAAAAGAGAAAAGAGCTTATGGCAGACAAACAGTATTTAGAAAAAATGTGGGCTGACGGCGCAAAAAAAGCCAACGAAACCGCCCAAGAAACTATGACGCAGATCAGGAAAGCGGTTAAATTTTAACGGCAGGGAACAAAAGAGAAAGAAAGGGAAAAAAAGGGAACGGAAGGGAACGGCAACGACACGCCCAAGACACGGCAACGGCAATTGACCCGCCAAAAGGAATCGGCGGACGGGAGGGTTTGAAACCCTCCCCTACATTGGTCACCCGAGTTTCCCGCCGTTTGTCGTTTTTGTTGTGGTCGTTGTCGCTGCAGTTCGCCGTGGTTGTTCCCTGTTGTTCCCTGTTGTTCCCTTTCGTCTCCCTTTCTTTCCCTGCCGTTCGGGTGGAACGCCCGCCGACAAAACAACAAAGGAAAAAATATGAACTATGAAACTCATTTAGACACTTTTGAGGGTCCCTTAGACCTGCTGCTGCACTTGATAAAGAAGAAAGATTTAGAAATTGAAACGATAAAAATTGCAGAAATAACTGCAGAATATCTGGCTTACCTTGACCTCATGGCAGAGCTGAGCATCGAGATTGCGGGCGAATTTCTAATTATGGCATCGACCCTTATGCAAATTAAGGCACGTTCGCTCCTCCCCTCTCAGTTGCAGGACGAGGAGATAGACGACGATTTAGAAAAGTTGAAAGACAAGTTGAGCGAGTATCAAAAGTATAAAGAGGCGGCGAAGTTATTGTCTTATCGGGAGATAGAAAACTCTCAAATTTATTATCGACCCATACCGGTCGTTGACAAATCCGACTTTGTCTTAAATGCCACGATTTTTGATTTGGTGGAAGGGTTTAAGGAAGCGCTTTCATCTTTGACCGCTGAAGAGTCGATGACGGTTATCATCGATTCCATTCCGATAGAAACCAAAATTAGAGAAATAATTTCCATACTTGAGGACAAAAATTACATTTCCTTTACCGATATTTTGCGTATGCAGCGGACAAAAATGGAGCTGATAGTTTGTTTTATGGCAGTGCTTGAATTGATAAAAGATAAGCAAATCGCAGCTAAGCAAAGCGAAACATTTGGCGAAATAAGGATATACAAACTTGAATATAAGCAGGACGAAATTGACACAGAAATAGCACCCACTCTGGGGCTAACTTCTGAAAGCGGGGAATATAATGGAAACGAGTGAGGCAAAAAAAGTTTTGGAGGCTTTGCTTTTTGTTTCAGACAGACCTTTGGCTCTAAAGGAGTTCAAAGTGCTGCTCACTGAAGATTATGCAGACTTAGACAACATTGAAAATCTTATAAACGAACTCAAAGAAGAATACGCAAGCTCAGACAAACCCTATGAAATAAGGTTTGTAGCAGACGGCTGGACATTTGCAACGAAGGTTGAATATTCGGGGTGGATAAGAAAGCTCTTAAACAATAGAAAACCGATAAAACTCTCGCACTCAGCACTTGAGGTTTTAGCTATCACAGCATACAAGCAGCCCATTTCGCGGGGCGATATTGACGAAATTCGCGGGGTGGATTCCTCTTGGGTTTTAGACACTCTTGTTGAAAGAAAACTCATAAAAATTGTCGGCAGAAAAGAGTCGCTTGGCAGGCCTCTTCTTTATGGGACAACTCAAGAGTTCTTAAAACACTTTGGGTTAGCGCATTTAAGCGATATGCCTTTAATCGACAGCCAGACTTTAGAAAAAGTTGAAGACCGCCTTATGCAAAAACCGGTGCCTGACCTCCAACTCTATGACGAAAACGGCAATGAAATAATTCCATCTGTCGACGATGTTGATAAAAGCGATGAGCAGAGCAGCGAAACTTTAAGCAAGGAACAGCCAACTGAAACTATCTCTTCAACAGAAGATGATGACAGTAATATAAATCAGCCGCAAAACGGCGAAGGAACAGAAAAATGAACATTTTAATGGTTGCCTCAGAATGCGTCCCATATGTAAAGACAGGAGGATTAGCAGATGTGGTTGGAACCTTGCCGAGGTATCTAAAGAAGTTAGGCCATGACGTGAGAATAATTTTGCCCAAGTATCACAGCATCGACGGAAAGCTCTACAATTTAGAAACGCTTCCTTATCAGCTCCAAGTCCGCGTTGGCAAAGAGACAGAATTTTTTCGCATCAAGTATTGCCTTAGCGAAGATCAGATTCCCGTTTATTTCATCGAGAATATGCGTTATTTCAACAGACCCGGAATTTATGGCATCGACGGTGGAGATTATTCCGACAACAGAGAGAGATTTATTTTCTTTTGCCGAGCAGTTTTAGAGGCAACGAAAGCTTTGATGTTTAGGCCTGATGTTATTCACTGCCACGATTGGCAGACAGCTTTAATTCCTGCCTATCTAAAAACAGTTTTCAGAGATGACGGATTTTTCTGGAGCACCTCGACAGCTTTCACCATTCACAATATTGCCTATCAAGGGCAGTTCGGTGCTGATACCATAGAAGTAGGCGGGTTTTTGTGGGAGGATTTTACTCCCGCCAAGCTTGAGTTTTATAACAACCTCAACTTTATGAAAGCAGCTTTAGTTCTTGCAGACGGTGTTTCAACTGTCAGCCCAACCTATGCACAAGAGATAAAAGAATTTAACGGCAAGGGTCTGGAAATGGTTCTTAATTCCCGCACCGATGAAATTTTTGGGATATTAAACGGCCTCGATTATGATTATTGGAACCCCGCAACAGACAGGAACATCGCCGCAAACTATAGCCCGCAGGATCTAAACGGTAAAAAGATCTGCAAGATGGATCTCCAAAATCTATGCGGTTTTGATGTCAATGACGATGCCTATCTTTTAGGCTGCGTCTCAAGGTTAGACAATCAGAAGGGTTTTGACATTATTCTTGACGCTATGTATTTGCTCGACGATAAAAATATTCAGTTTGTGATCTTAGGCGGCGGCGACCCGATAATAAAAAGGCAGTTAATTGAGATTAAAAACACCTATCCAAAAAATGTCGCAGTGTTTTTTGACTACAACGAACCAGTCGCCCATAAGATTTATGCCGGATCAGACGCTTATATGATGCCCTCAAAGTTTGAGCCTTGCGGGCTTAGCCAAATGATTGCACTAACTTATGGTGCAATTCCTATCGTCAACCGCACCGGCGGCTTATCTGACACGATACAATCTTTCAACAGCGAGACAGGCGAGGGCAACGGTTTTGTTTTCAACATAACCTACGGCGAGAATTTTGTTGAAACAATTTTGAAATCCGCACAAGTTTTCAACGATAGACATCAGTGGGCGCAGTTGATGACAAATGCTTTCAATTCAAAATTTACTTGGGACGATTCCGTTGAGTATTATCAAGAGATGTATCAGTATTTGATCTCAAAAAAGGAATACGAAACTGTATATAGGTAAGCACAGGAGGGTGCAGTGGACGAAAAGACAGAAAATGGTATCGAGCAAGAGACAGGCAAAGAAATAGTCGAGACAAAAGAGTTGGGTGCATTTGAAACTTTTGAGGAGACCCAAGAAGAAATTGTCATAGAGATGGAAGATGATGAGCAAGAGGAGAGCAAATTTCTCGATTTTTTTGTGCGGTTTTTGAAGTTTACGGCGGCTGCAATTCTTTGTGCCGGGGCAGTCTTAACAATGAATATGTTTTTTCAGGAAAAAGA
>JAITBH010000054.1 GCA_031283745.1 Candidatus Ectomicrobium neotermitis
GATTTAATTCCTATAAAAGTTTGCCCTATATTCGATAATAGTTGCATCAATTCCTTTGCAAAAATAAATTTTACCCCACTGTCATTTTCAATTAGATTAATATTGTCATCTTTTTCTGCCCGAGTGATAACAACAATCTTTTCAATTAATTTAACATTCTCTTCAGCATTCCACCATTTATCAGCTTTATTTATTTGCTTTATAACATCATCCGCCACAAAACCCTCATAATCTTTTACTTGAATAGCTATTGCATATTCATAATCGGGCATAATACTAGGTATTCGTATAAGAATATCTGTGCCATGGTTTTTTTCATTTCCACCACCGACTCTTTCAGTGTGATAAAAGGGGAATATCTGCCTAATACCATGAACCAATGCAAATTCCCATTCTTCACGAGTAAACTGCTCTTTTAGTTTTGAGTATAATTTTTCTGAAAATTTAGATTCATCAAATATTTCATAAAACACACTTCCAATAGAACTTTCCAATCTACTTTCGTAATCTTGTTTTTTCGATAATTCAGAATCCTCTGTTTCGAGTAATTTTTCCACATCCTCGGCGTAATGATTAATATTCCAAAAACGTGATGGATTTTTTAGAGTTGATCTGATATTACCAGAAACATTTTCATTATGGCGTGAAAATTTTTTTAAATATTTCGCTGGAAAAATATGTCCATAATCTCCCAAATTTTCGTCTATTTCAAATTTATATCCAATATTCCAATCTTGTGTTGCTTCAACAATAGCGATTTCACCCCCTGAAGGCAAATGAGGGACTAATAAAATATCTCCTTTTTTTACGTTATTAAACATTGGACGATTACGTCCGGCACCTTCATCTTTCTTGAAATTCCTTAAATCCTGTTCTTTAAGCCATCCCCATCCCTGACGCAATCTGTTTTCCGATAATTCGTTCCAAAAAAATTTAACCTTGTTTTTGTCTATTCTGTAACACCAATAGCTTTTTTTAGCCATATATCCTCCTATGTGTTTATAGTCCACACGACTCTTTATTTCACTATTTTCAACTCTCATATATTATTGTATTCATTTATTCAATTCCCTCTCCCGGCTGTTTTTCCTTTTTGTGCCGCCATTGGATGGCGGTGCCGTCAGTCCTTCCGAGATATTTGTTCTGGCATTTCGCATAACTACTTCCGGCGGTTGGCGGGCTGTAGCAAAGCCCCTACCGCCAGCCGGTGCTGCCAATCCGGTCTTTTTAGCCGGCTAATAGCTTGATTTACAAAAAGCGGTCAACATTGGGGCAAGGGGAAGTAAATTTTTGGTTTTGGGGGGCATTTGAGGGGTTTTTCGGGGCTACGATGTTGCCAGCTCAGAGCCTTTGTGAGATTACAGTCCATCAGAAGGGGGGTGAAATATGGTATAATCCGCCTCATAAACTTAACAAAAGTGCTGAAAAATCAACAATAAAATGGAAAATATAAACAAAAACATCAGAATTATTCATGACACTATAAATAGTATGGTTTCAAGGAGTATAGAGTTGGTAGCTGTAACAAAGACTTTTCCCAGTCAATATATTGTTGAAGCATTGAAATGCGGAGTAAAACATATAGGTGAAAGCAGAATTCAAGAGGCTTTGCCGAAATTTGAGCAGGTAGGCGAGGCTTTGAAAGGTGCAAAAAAACATTTTATCGGTCATTTGCAAACCAATAAAGCTAAAAAAGCAGTAGAAAATTTTGACCTCATTCAATCGTTGGACAGCCTTGATTTGGCACACTCCATCAACAAGCATGCACTCTCCTGTCAAAAAATTCAAGAATGTTTAATCGAAGTTAAAGTTTCAGGCGAAAGTTCAAAAACAGGCATATCGCCTGAGAATGTTAAGGATTTTTATTGCAGCCTGTGCAAATTTTCAAACATCGCCATAAGAGGGCTGATGATAATCCCGCCTTTGCTTGATGATATTGAAAGGTCAAGGGCTTATTTTAAGCAGGGATACACTCTTTTTAATGAAATGAAAGAGCAAAACGATGGGTTCGACATTCTTTCGATGGGTATGTCGGATGATTACAAAATAGCAATTGAGGAAGGTTCAAACATGATTCGTATTGGAAGTGCTATTTTTGGGAGCAGAGTTTATGGAAATTGCTGACAAAATAGTTTTTGTTGGATCGGGAAATATGGCACAGGCTATTATCAGCGGCATATTGAAAGTCGGGGCGGTCAAGCCCAAAAACATTGTTTGCAATGACATCTACAAAGAAAAGATTGAGGAGTTGTCAAAGAAATTTGGAATTGTCGCGGCTAGTGACAAAAAATTAGCTCTTGATGGTGCTGGAATAATTTTCCTCTCCGTAAAACCTCAAAATATCAAAACACTTCTTGACGAAATCAAACCTTTTATCCCCGCAAAAACCCTTGTAATTTCTATCGTTGCAGGCACTAAAACTGAAACCATAGAAAAAGCCCTCCAAAACATTCCCGTCATAAGAGTTATGCCAAACACTCCTGCCTTGTTGCTTGCAGGTGCGGCTGTTTTATGTGCAGGCAAATATGTATCTCCTGCCGATATGGAAAAAACTAAAAATTTATTTTTGTCAGTTGGAACGGTCAAGATAGCCGACGAGTCAAAATTTGATGCCGTAACGGCTCTCTCGGGATCGGGACCAGCTTATGTTTTCTATCTGTGCAGGCTTATGGCTAAAGCAGGGCAAAAGCTTGGTCTCGACAAAGATACCGCCCAAGTTCTTGCTATACAGACAGTTTACGGTGCAGGCATAATGCTTGCTAAATCAGGCATATCCCCCGACGAATTAACGCAAAAAGTAAAGTCTCCAAACGGGACTACGGAAGCAGCCCTAAAATCATTTGAAAGTCAAAATCTTGAAAATATTGTTTATGAGGCGATGAAAGCAGCCTCGACACGTTCTGAGGAGTTAAGTCAATAAAAGAAGCACATATAAAAGGGAGGCGAGTATGATTATAAAAGTAAGAGTAATTCCCAATTCCAAACGCAATGAAGTGGTTAGCAGAATTGGCTCAATTTTAAGAGTTAAAGTAAGCGCTCCAGCTGTTGAAGGAAAGGCTAACGAAGAATTGTGCAGTTTCATCGGCGAGTTTTTTGATGTGAACAGATCGAATGTGTTTTTAAGAAAGGGCGAGCGGGGCAGAGAAAAAACCATAGAAATAACCGGCCGCACCGAACAATCCTTAGAGGAAATTTTAGACACAATTCCGTAGAGAATGTTGCTTGAAAACTTAAAAATGGGCAAAAAATAAAAAGGTGGAACATGGACAACAAAAAAGATTATTCAACTACCGTAAACCTGCCGCAAACTTCTTTCCAGATGAAAGCCAACTTGTCTCAACGTGAACCTGTTCTTGTCAAAGAGTGGGACGACGAAAAAATCTATTCTCAGCTGTGTCAAAAAAATAAAGATAAAAAAGTTTTTATTTTTCATGACGGACCTCCCTATGCCAATGCACACATTCATATTGGCACGGCATTAAACAGGGTCCTCAAAGATCTCATCATTAAATATCGTTCGATGAGTGGGTTTTATGTTCCCTACACTCCGGGTTGGGATTGCCACGGTTTGCCTATAGAGCAGATTGCCTTAAAAGAATTGAAAACTGACAAGAATAAAGTTGACAGAAAAGTTTTTAGAAAGCAGGCGGCAGATTTTGCAAAGAAATTTGTCGCTATTCAGAAAGAGGAATTTAAAAGGCTGGGAACTTTTGCCGATTGGGAAGCTCCTTATCTAACCCTTGATTCAAAATATGAAGCGTCGATTTTGAAAGTTTTTTCCAGCTTGGTTAAAAAAGGTTTCGTCTATCGGAAAAATAAAGCAGTTTTGTGGTGTCCAAATTGCGAGACAGCTTTAGCAGACGCTGAGGTTGAATATGCAGATCACACTGCCGAGTCAATTTTTGTCAAATTCAGGATAGAAAAGTTGCCAAAGAAATTAGAAAAACAAGATTTGCTCAAACAATTTTCAGTTTTAATTTGGACAACTACCCCTTGGACTCTCCCATCAAATTCTGGTCTTGCTTTTAATGAGGCTGCGGATTATTTAGCGGCTGTTTTTCATATCGATGGACGCACAGAAAAACTTGTCGTTGCAAAAGAGTTGGCCGAAGCGGTCAAAGAAAAAATAGGTGCAACAAAATATGAAGTTCTTTTTGAAGCTAAAGGTGGAGATTTTATTGAAATTCTTTGCCACAACCCTTTCGAGTCTATCAATAGGCTTTCACGAGGGATTTTGGCTGACTTTGTAAGTCTGGAAGATGGGACGGGAATAGTTCATATCGCTCCGGGCCACGGGCAGGAGGATTACGAGGCGGGTTTGGTTTATGGTCTTGAAATTGTCTCTCCAGTAAATGGCAAAGGTTTGTTTACAAAAGAGGTGCCTGAATTTGAAAATGTTCATGTTTTTAAGGCGACCCCTTTAATAATCGAGAAGCTTTCAAAAGAGGGGAAAATTTTGGCTGCAAAAAAAATAGACCACTCTTACCCTCACTGTTGGCGTTGCAAAAAACCCATAATTTTTAGAGCCACTCCTCAATGGTTTATCAGTAT
>JAITBH010000055.1 GCA_031283745.1 Candidatus Ectomicrobium neotermitis
ATGGAATAATGAATATAGGTATGGGCTGCCCATATGAGTGCAGCTACTGTTTTTTGCAGGGCTATCAAAACATCGGGGGCATAGTTCTCCCATACAATATAGATGACTATCTGAGAGAGGATAAAATTTCGCTTTTAGGCAATGATGGGGGATTTTTTAATTACAAACGTATCGGCAGCGGGGAGTTTACGGACTCTTTAGTCTTTGACCATATATCTAATTTCTCACCAAAAATTGTGGAGTTTTTTAGGGCAAAAAAAGAAATTTATTTCGAGTTTAAAACCAAAAGCATAAACATCTCAAACTTATTGTCCGTAGGGGGAGCAGAAAATGTTGTTGTAGCTTGGAGCTTGAACTCTTTTAAGATGAAAAAAGAAAATGAGTTCAAAACCCCGTCAATTCTTGAGAGATTAAATGCCGCAAAAGCCGTAGCGGAGGCAGGTTTTAGCGTCGCTTTCCATTTTGATCCTTTGATTTTTTATCCCGATTGGCGGGCAGGTTATAAAGAAACCGTTGATGCTCTTTTTGACATTGTCCCAAACGGGGCAATTAAGTGGATAAGTCTTGGTGCTTTAAGAATGGCGGCTGAGCTAAAAAAGGTCATAGAAAACCGTTTTCCCCGCAACAAAATTATGGACGCTGAGTTGCTGCTTGATAGCGATTATAAACTCAAATATTCAGCTGACACCCGTATTGAAATGTTTGATTTTATGCTCAAGCTGCTTGGTCAAAAGACCCAAAAAACGCAAATTTATCTTTGTATGGAAAATAAACTCATCCATAAAAGCGTCAAGAAATAAGTATAATCGACAAAAATCGTAGGAGAACCCAGCACAATGCACACAAAATTCACAAAAGAAGGTTTGACATTTGACGATGTTTTATTACTTCCTCGCCATTCAAAAATTCTTCCAAAACAAGCCCAGCTAAACTCAAAACTTACCAAAGAAATTTCCCTCAACATTCCATTGGTCAGTGCAGGTATGGACACAGTTACCGAATCCGATATGGCTATTGCTCTTGCCCGCGAGGGCGGGATAGGCATAATCCATAAAAATATGTCTATTGACAGGCAAGTCTCCGAAGTTGATCGTGTAAAGCGTAGCGATAACGGAGTGATTTCTGATCCGTTTACCCTCAAGGCTGACGACACTTTAGGTGCGGCAAAAGCCCTTGCTGCCAGATACCGCATATCAGGTGTGCCTATCATTGACGACGGTGGAAAACTCATCGGCATAATCACCAACAGGGATATGCGTTTTGAGACAGACGATGAAAAAAAGATCGATGAAATTATGACGAAGAAAAATCTTGTTACGGCAAAAGTAGGCACTTCTGTCATAGAGGCGAAAGATTTTTTGATGAATAAAAAAATTGAAAAGCTTCCTTTGGTCGATGAGAATTTTATTTTGCGGGGGCTGATCACAATTAAAGATATTGAAAAAGCTATCAGCTACCCCAACTCCTCAAAAGATAAAAAAGGTCGGCTTTTAGCAGGCGCTGCGGTCGGTGCGACAAAGGATATTTTGAACAGGGTCAAGGCACTTATTGATGCACAGGTTGATGTTTTAGTTATCGACACGGCTCACGGGCATAGCGAAGGTGTGCTTGAGACAGTTCGGAAAGTAAAAAATGCTTTTCCGCAGGCTCAAGTGATAGCGGGCAATATCGCCACAGCCGATGCAGCCAAAGATTTAATCGAGGCAGGCGCCGATGCGATAAAAGTCGGCATCGGGCCGGGTGCTATTTGCACAACGCGGGTAGTTACAGGTGTGGGAGTTCCACAAATTACGGCAATTTATGACTGTGCTGAGGTCGCCTCAAAATACAATATCCCCTTAATTGCCGACGGAGGAATCAAATATTCTGGAGACATTGCAAAAGCGATTGTCGCTGGTGCTGATGTCTGCATGCTGGGGTCTTTATTTGCCGGAACAAACGAAAGCCCCGGCGAAAACATTATGTATAACGGTCGAGTTTTTAAGCAGTATCGCGGTATGGGATCATCAGCTGCTATGGCTTGCGGAAGCGGCGACAGATATTTTCAAGAAAGTTTATCCACCCCCAACAAACTTGTCGCTGAAGGTGTCGAAGGACGCGTTCCTTATAGAGGTGCAGTCGGCGATGTGATTTATCAGTTGATGGGGGGCTTGCGTTCGGCGATGGGTTATTGCGGCACAGCTACATTAAAAGAGTTGAGACAAGAGGTTTCATTCATAAAAATCACGGCGGCAGGTCTTACAGAAAGCCATCCTCACGATATTGTCATAACGAAAGAAGAAAGCAATTACAGTTTCAAAAAATAAAAAGGAGATTTATATGAACAAAAAAATCGTCGATTTCATCACAGATTGCAAAGTTTTTTATTTAGCCACAGTAGACGGAGACAAGCCCAAAGTTAGGCCTTTTGGTTTCATCGCTGAGATAGACGGGAAAATTTATTTCTGCACAGGTGCAAAAAAAGATGTCTACAAGCAGTTAGAAAAAAATCCGAACTTTGAAGTTTCGGCAACAGCAAAAGATGGACGCTGGATAAGGGTAATAGCAAAAGCAGTTTTAGACGGTGCAAATGAAAACGCTAAGGAAAAAGTTCTTGAGTTAATGCCGACCTTAAAAGAAATTTACAAAGGCGAGGCTCGTAAAAATTTCACAGTGTTTTATGCCAAAGATGTAGAAGCGTTTTTATATTCTCAAAGCGGAGCGGAGAAAATTAGTTAATGCGAAAACTTAAACGTTTTGTAAGCAACAATCTTGTTTGGATCATCATCGGTACCGTAGGATTGTTCTTAATAGTTCTTTCAATTTATGGGCTTAGCCAATTGGAATCCTTTTATAGGACGACAACACTTGCAACCATGCCAATCCAATTTTTGATGGTTGCCTTAAACGCATTGATTTTCGTTTTTTTCTATGCATATTTTTTTATGCGTCGGGGTTTTGGGCAGCTAAAGAAAACCAAAATTAAAAGTGAAGACATCAATGTGAAGTTTAGCGATGTGATTGGTTTAGAGGGTGCAAAAAAAGAAGCACTTGAGGTTGTCTCTTTAATAAAGGATAGGAAGCAGGTTCAAAGGATTGGCGGGAAAATTATAAAAGGGCTTCTTTTGATGGGCCCGCCGGGCTGCGGGAAAACCTTACTTGCAAAAGCCATTGCCTGCGAATGCGGCATTCCTTTTATAAATATGTCGGGCAGTGAATTTGTGGAGGTCTTTGTTGGTGTAGGTGCAAGCAGGGTGAGAAATCTTTTTAAGAAAGCCCGCGAATATGCCAGCGTCGAAGGGGCCTGCATAGTTTTCATCGATGAAATTGAAGTGATTGGCAGGGGCAGAACTTTCTCATATATGGGCGGGGGCGAGGAAACCAATAGCACGCAAAATCAACTTCTCGTCGAGATGGACGGACTTGATGGAGCAAAAAGCAATATCATTGTCATCGCTGCAACCAATGCCTCAGAGAGCATTTTAGATAAAGCCCTCACTCGACCCGGCAGGTTTGATAGAAAAATAAACATAACGTTTCCCAATCTAAAAGAGCGGGAAGCACTTTTTTCTTTCTACCTCCAGAAAGTCAAATACTCTCAAAATGTCAGCGTTGACAGGCTCTCAAGAAAAGCCGTCGGGAAATCTCCCGCAGACATTGAAAACATAGTTAAAGAAGCAGCTTTAATTTCAGCAAGGAAACAGAAATTTTGTGTTGACTTAACCGATTTGTCCGATGGTATGGACAGAATAGATTTGGGAATGGAAACCTACCTTGAAATGACCCCCGCAGAGCTTGAACAAACCGCATATCATGAAGCAGGTCATGCCCTTACCTTATATATGCTCCATCCAACAAATGATGTCTTTAAGATAACGATAAAGTCCCACAAAGATTCTTTGGGGCTGGTTTCTTTCCACCCTAAAGAAGAGTTGCACAGTTACAACAAAGAAAAACTTTTGGCTGATATTCTTGTCGATCTTTCAGGCTATGCAGCAGAGAAAATTAAATACGGCACTACGACGACAGGCGTTGCCTCAGATTTTACGGATGCGATGAGGATTGCAAATGCTATGGTGTGGCGTTTTGGTATGGGGAAAAGAAATTTTGTCGGAGATTTTTCTGTCATCAGCACAGAGCAAATATCTCCCCAACTAAAAAAAGAGCTAAATGACGAAACCATGCAGATAATGCAGAGTTCCTTAAAAAAAGTTGATGCTTTCTTGAGAAAAAATTGGAAGTATGTCGACGCTGCGGCAAAGAAACTTCTTGAGGTTAAGGAATTAGATTTTGATGAGTTTGAGGAAACCTTAGAAAAAGCGGGCTTAAAAACAGAAAAAAAGAAAATTTAAACAATGAAAAAGTTATTGCTCCTCTTAATCCCTCCAATGTTTTTCATGATGTCTTGCGGCGGTCCAACCTACCCCCAACAGTCTGCAGCAGAAAGTCTAAAACAACTATTAAAGAAAGAAACTGGGGTGGATTCCGATGTTTTTATCGTCGGCAATACTATTTATCTTGATATGCAAATAGATGGGCTGCTTTCTATTGAGGAACAGGATTTCAAGTCGTCGCAGGAAGTTTTTTCAGCTGCTGTTAGCAATATAACTCGAGTAGTTTTAAGCGGGGATTCGCAAATCAAATATATGACAGTCAATGCTTACCCTCCCGAACAAAACCTCCTTTATAGACACATTCAAAACATCGATGATTTCAAGGCTTTTTATTATGGCCGTATTTCAAGGGACGATTATTTTTCAAGAAATGTTTTGGAGATAAAAAGCGGGAAAGAAAATGTCAGGAAAATTCTTAGCGATAAAAGCGAAATAACCCAAGACAGCTTTGCAGCAATGTTGATAGTTTCAGAGGTAGACAACTTGGTTTATAAAAATCCGTTTCTTGGCACAGTGATCAACTCCCTTTCACTTTCTTATGGCGGGATAGAAAATGGAACTTTGATTATCAATACAAAAGCCTCCAAAATGGATTCAGAAACGAAGATGATTTTAGAGAACGCCTTGCTCAAATCGGCAAGAAATTTCTTGAAAAAATATGACACATCCATAAAGAAAATAGAGGTTTTAGATGTCAGCGGGAGACTTAGTTTGAGCTTGAATGTTTAACGACAGGGAAAGACAGGGAACGAAAGGGAAAGAAAGGGGAACGACAGGGAACGACCACGGCGAACGGCAACTACAACGACAACGGAAACGACAGTGAACCCGCCGAACAGAATGGCGGGTATTCGCCTGAAAAAATATAAAAAACACAAAATTGAATCGGAGAAAATCAAAATGAAGATCGGTATTATCGGAGCAAGCGGTTACACAGGAGTTGAATTATTAAGGTTGTTACACAATCATCCAAAAGCTGAGGTTGTTTATCTCACTTCTCAATCAAATGACAGCAAACCTGCCTCCTTAATTTATCCTCACTTAGACAGTCTTTACGAACATAACTTTGTAACACTCGACGATGTTGTAAAAAATATCAGTAGCCTTGACCTTATTTTTACAGCTCTGCCTCACGGTCATGCGATGGCGATCGGCAAACTCATCGCTGGCGGCACAACTCGACTAATTGACATCGGTGCTGACTATCGTTTCAAGGACTACAAAATTTATGAGGAGTGGTATAAAGTTGAGCATACACACAAAGATCATTTAGCAGTTTATGGGCTTAGCGAGTTAAATTATGAGCAGATAAAAACCGCACAAATTGTTGCTAATCCCGGCTGTTATCCTACCGCCTCGATCTTGGCGCTCTATCCGCTGATTAAAAATGGGCTTATCGAAAACAGCACCATAATCGTAGACGCTGCCTCGGGAACCTCCGGTGCGGGCAAAGCCTTAAAAAACTCCTACCTCTTTAGCGAAGTTTTTGAAAACTTTTCGCCTTATGGCGTAACCACTCATCGCCACACACCAGAAATTGAAGAGTTTTTGTCTTTAGCTGCGGGTGAAAGAATAACAATAACTTTCACGCCCCATCTTGTACCGATGACACGCGGCATTCTTGCGACCTGCTATGCAAAGTTAAAGCCGGAAGTTGACGAGGCAAAAATTGCCGCAGCATTCAAAGATTACGACAACAAGCATTTCATTCGTGTTAAGAAAGCCACCCCTCCGTCGACAAAAAACACAAGGGGTTCAAATTATGCAGATATTGGCTGGTTTATAGACGAGAGAACAGGTCGGATTATTGTGTTTTGTGCAATAGACAATCTTGTTAAAGGCGCTAGCGGTCAAGCCATCCAAAATATGAACATAATGTTTGGTCTTGACGAAAAAATGGGGCTTGAGCTTGGGCCGGTGTATCCGTAACGGCAAGTGATTAGTGATTAGTGGTTAGTGAACGACCAAAACGACAGTGATTAGTGGTTAGTGGTTAGTGAACGACCTTAACGGCAAGTGATCAGTTGTTGTTCCCTGCCGTTCACTCGCCGTTTGTCGTGGTCGTTGTTTTTCACTAATCACTAACCACTAACCACTAATCACTCAGGTGGAACGCCTGCAAAGTCGTTCGAGGTCGTTCGGGGAAACAATAAATTCTAAACAGGAGATAATGATGTTTAAGTCAGTTGAAAAGATTGAAACGATGATTGAGGCGATGCCCTATATTCGGAAGTTTCAAGGGAAAACGATCGTGGTTAAGTATGGCGGTCATGCGATGGTAAACGAAAAACTAAAAAAGAGTTTTGCTCAAGATGTTGTCTTGATGCAGTTTTTTGGTTTGCGTCCTGTCATCATTCACGGCGGCGGTCCGGAGATAACCGAGATGCTCAACAAAATTGGTAAAAAGTCGCAGTTTGTGGAAGGTGTCCGCATAACCGATGAGGAAACGGCCGAGATTGCACAGATGATTTTGGTCGGCAAAATCAGTTCTGAGATAACAAGCCTAATAAGCCTCAGCGGCGGGAAGGCTTTGGGTTTGAGCGGTAAAGATTCAAACCTCATAAAAGCACAAAGATTGTTCAAGAAAGTGAAGGTAAACGGTAAGCTAAAAAAAGTTGATGTGGGTTTGGTTGGCGATATTTTGAGCATCAATACCGACTTGATAGAGGATGTTCTTGAGAGCGGATATATGCCCGTAATTTCCCCGATAGGTTTGGGTGCAAAAGGCGAGACATACAATATAAATGCTGACACTGTTGCGGGCAAAATTGCTGGTGCGATGAAAGCCCAGAAATTGGTGATGATGACGGATGTCGACGGTATTTATGAAAACCCAAAAGACCCCAAAACTTTTATTTCCTTTCTCACCTTTGCAAAAGCTTCCAAAATGGCAGCAGCTGGCAAAATTGAGGGCGGAATGATTCCTAAAGTTAATGCCTGCATAGACGCTTTAGAGGCAGGAACAAAATCTGCCCATATTATAAATGGGAAAATTCCCCACTCTCTTTTATTGGAGATTTTTACTGACAAAGGGCTTGGGACAATGGTGGCAAAAAAATGAAAAAAGAAGAGATTATTTCAGTAGTTGAGAAACATTATTTACCGGTTTTTACAAGGCAGCCTGTGGTTTTTGACAGAGGGCAGGGTGCTGTTATTTATGACATTGACGGCAAGGAGTATTTGGATTTTTTTGCAGGCATTGCCGTAAGCATTTTAGGACACAATCACCCCGCTCTTGTCGCAGCTCTTTCTCGTCAATCAGCCAAACTTATTCACACCACAAACATTTTCTATACCGAAATTCAGGCAAACTTAGTCAAAAAGCTCGTCGATTTGAGCGGGCTTGATAGAGTGTTTTTAGCTAACAGCGGAACAGAAGCCATCGAAGGTGCGATAAAACTTGCCCGCAAATACGGCTTAAAAAATGGCGGGAAGTTTAAGATCATCTCGGCACTCAATTCCTTTCACGGCAGAACTTTAGGCGCTTTAGCTGCCACGGGTCAGGTCAAATATCACAAAGGTTTTGACCCTATTTTGAGCGGTTTTGAATATGTCGATTTTAATGACTCGGCAGCCTTAAAGTCCGCTTTTGACGACGAGACCTGTGCTGTTTTGCTTGAGCCGATACAAGGTGAGGGCGGCATTATTGAAGCACATGAAGAGTTTTTGAAAACCGCTGCCGATTTATGCTCACAAAATAACGCCTTGCTGATTTTTGACGAGATACAATCTGGCATTTTTAGAAGCGGCAAACCTTTTTGCTGGCAGCACTTTGGAATTAAGCCCGACATTATGACGATAGCTAAAGCTTTGGGCGGCGGTTTCCCGATAGGTGCTATTTTGTGCAATGAAAAAGTCGCGGCAGCCATCGATAAAGGCGATCACGGCTCAACTTTCGGCGGCGGTCCTTTGGCTTGTGCGGCGGCGGTCAGCGTTTTAGATACAGCTGAGGAGTTAAAGCTCGACAAAAAAGCCCAAGAGTTAGGCGGCTATATGATGGGCAAGCTGCGGGATCTAAAAAAAGAGTTCCCATTTATAAAAGAAGTCAGGGGAAAGGGGCTGTTGATAGGTATGGAAATAGACAAAGACGGCTCAGCAGTGGTCAAAAAAGCATTGGAAAAAGGTTTGATCATCAACTGCACCTCAACAAAAGTCATTCGTTTTTGCCCCCCGCTAATAATAGGTAAGGAAGATGTCGACAAAATGATAACGATATTAAAGGAGTCGCTACGATGAAAGGAAAAGATTTATTGACAATTGAGCAGCTGAGCGTCCAAGAGGTTTCGCTGATTTTAGAGACTGCCTCAAAGCTCAAACAACTTCAAAAAAATAATCAGCCCCACAAGTTTATGGACGGCAAAAACCTTGCCATGATTTTCCATAAAGCATCCACGAGAACCCGCGTATCTTTTGAAGCGGGTTTTGCTCAGATGGGCGGGCATGCTCTATATTTAGACAACAGTTCAACTCAGATGGGTCGCGGTGAACCGATAAAAGATACGGCTCGGGTTTTGTCGCGTTATGTCGACATAATAATGATCAGGACTTTTGCCCAGAAAATGGTCGAAGAGTTGGCTTTTTATGCCTCAGTTCCCGTGATAAACGGTTTGACGGATCTCTCTCACCCTTGTCAGGCATTAGCAGACATAATGACAGTCTGTGAAAATTTTCAAACGGTCAAGCATAAGAAGTTCGTTTTCATTGGGGACGGCAATAATGTGGCAAATTCCCTGATGTTTGCTTGTGCAAAAATCGGTATGGATATTGTTGTCTGCAGCCCCAAAGGCTATCAGCCCTCAGACCAAATCGTCAGCTCAGCTAAAAAAGCAGCTGCGGAGACTGGCTCAAAAATTTCGATAGAAACGGATCCTCTTAATGCGGCAAAAGGTGCTGATGTTCTTTATACAGATGTGTGGGCAAGTATGGGTCAGGAATCAGAAAGGCAGGAACGAATACAGTTTTTGCACAACTATAAAATTGACGATGATTTGCTCAAAATTTCAAACAAAGACTGCATTGTTATGCACTGTCTGCCCGCACACCGAGGCGAGGAAATAACAGACGAAGTGATGGAGGGAGCCCATTGCAAAGTGTTTGATGAGGCAGAAAATAGGCTGCATGTTCAAAAAGCGATTATGTTTTTGCTGACGACGGACAAAAAAATCTAAGGAGATAAAAATGGAAAAAATAAAAAAAGCAGTTTTGGCTTATTCAGGGGGTTTAGACACCTCAATTATGATTGCTTGGCTTAAAGAAAATTATGGGTGCGAGGTCGTGTGCGTGTGTGCTGATGTCGGTCAGGGCAGAGAAATTAAAGGCTTAAAAGAGAAAGCTATAAAGAGCGGCGCCAGCAAAATTTATATCGAAAACCTGACGAAAGAATTTGTCACGGATTTCATTTTCCCAACGCTTAAAGCAGGTGCTGTCTATGAAAAGAAATATCTTCTCGGCACATCTTTTGCTCGTCCCGTGATAGCAAAGCGGCTCGTTGAAATTGCCCAGAAAGAAAAAGCTGATGCCATAGCACACGGTGCGACCGGCAAAGGAAATGATCAAGTTCGTTTTGAGCTTACCGTTAAAGCGCTTGCCCCAAACATTAAAATTATTGCCCCTTGGCGCGACCCGCTCTGGACAATCAAATCCCGCGAAGAATCTATCGACTATGCCAATGCCCGCAAAATTCCCCTTCCCGTCGGAAAGAAAAATGCATACAGCATGGACAGGAATATTTGGCATTTAAGCCATGAGGGAATGGACTTAGAAAACACTTGGAATGAGCCGAAAGATAATATGTTTTTAATAATTCGCCCCCTTTCAAAAACACCCAACAAACCAGAATATGTCGAGATAGGTTTTGAAAAAGGGGTTCCCATTTCTGTCAATTCAAAGAAGCTCGCACCAGTCATACTTCTTGAAACACTAAACTATATTGGTGCAAGGCACGGCATAGGTTTAGCTGATCTTGTCGAAAACCGTTTGGTGGGTATGAAGTCGAGGGGGGTTTATGAAAATCCTGCCGGCTCTATCCTTTATTATGCCCACAATGAGCTTGAATATCTGACACTTGATAGGGCAACTTTCCATTACAAAGAGATTGTGTCGCTGCGGTATGCCGAGTTGGTTTATGACGGTATGTGGTATTCCCCGCTGCGGGAAGCTTTAGACGCTTTTGTAAACGAGACGCAGAAAACCGTGACGGGAACTGTCCGCCTCAAACTCTACAAAGGCAATATTTATAGTGCTGGAACCAAGTCGCCTTTTTCTCTCTACAGCACAAACCTTGCAACTTTTGGCGAAAGTGTTGACTATAATCAATCAGATGCGACGGGCTTTATTAACCTTTTCGGTTTACCGCTCAAGGTTAGAGCGTCGCTAAAAAACAAGAAAAAATAAGAGGGTTTTATGGCAAAAACTATGTGGGGCGGCAGGTTTAGCAAGGACACGGACAAGCTGATGGAGCAATTTAATTCCTCCATCTCTTTTGATCGCAGGCTTTTTAAGCAGGACATCAAAGGCTCCATTGCCCATGCAGAAATGCTCGCTAAGTGCAAAATCATTTCTAAGCATGACAGCAATGACATAATCAAGGGCTTAAAAATTATTCTCAAAAGTATCGAAAATGGAAAGTTCGCTTTCAAGGTTGAGCTTGAGGACATTCATATGAATATAGAAAACGCCCTCATCAAACTTATCGGCGACGCCGGCCGCAAACTCCACACCGCCCGTAGCAGGAACGATCAGATCGCTTTAGATGTTCATCTATATGTCAAAGATGAATGTGCCGCCATATCAACTGATCTCCTGTGCTTGATGGAGGCAGTTCTTGAATTATCCCGCAACAATAAAGATGTCATTTTTCCTGCCATGACCCATCTCCAGCATGCCCAGCCCATCTATTTTTCCCATCACTTGCTTGCATATTTTTCTATGTTTGAGCGGGACCAAAAGCGTCTTCGGCAGGTTTATGATGAGGCAGACATTTCTCCGCTTGGCGCGGGCGCTTTAGCAGGCACAACTTTTCCGATAGATAGAAAGTTGACCGCCAAATTGCTGGGTCTTAAAAAGGTTTATGCAAACTCTTTAGACGCAGTTTCTGACAGGGATTATATTGTTGAGTTTTTGTCTTTTGCCTCAATTTTGGCAATGCACTTGAGCAGGTTTTGTGAGGAGATTATTCTGTGGGCAAGTTCCGAATTTTCTTTTGTAGAAATTGACGACGCTTTTTCTACGGGGTCGAGTATGATGCCTCAAAAGAAAAATCCCGACGCAGCTGAGCTTATCAGGGGAAAAACCGGTCGGGTTTTTGGTCATTTGATGTCTGTTTTGACTACGATGAAAGGGCTTCCGCTGGCTTACAATAAGGATATGCAGGAGGATAAAGAGGGGCTATTTGACGCAGTCGACAATATAAAAATGTGCCTAAAAGTTTTTGCGGCAATGATTAAGACCTTAAAAGTTAAAGAAAGCGGGCTAAAAAGAGCCTTTGAAAACGATTTTTCAAATGCTACAGATTTGGCTGATTACTTAGTCAAAAAAGGGCTGCCCTTCAGGACTGCCCACAAAGTTTGCGGCAAAGCTGTGGCGATAGCGATTTCTAAAAAAACTAATTTGCAGGGACTTGATATTCAAACCTTGCGTTCGCTAAGCCCCCTTTTTGACGTGGACATTTTCAACAAAATTTCGATACAAGCATGCGTAAACAACCGTAAAAGTTATGGTGGAACAGGCAAAAAGCAAACTGCTTTTCAGATGAAAGAGGCATCGAGCCGTTTATCACAACTCAAGAAGTTCTGGGACAAATCAAAATAGGAATTTTCTCATCAACACACACAAAACTGCAGCATCGCACGAGAAAACAAATCTAAAAAAAACCAATTTATGCAAACCAAACCACAACAAAACAACACATCACAATTTCTAAATGCACTATTTATATGTGCAGATTTCTATGGAGGAGAACAATGGATAAAGAAAAACTAAGTACAGACACTTTAGATGTATCGTCTATATCTAAAAAAACTGTCGCAGAGCTGACGAAAATCGCAAAGGAAATGAAGCTTGACTATTCGGTAGGCTTAAAAAAGCAAGAGCTCATTGCAAAAATTATCGAAGCTCAGAGCAAGCAGCTCAAAGTAGTTTATGGCAGCGGAGTTTTGGAAATTTTGTCGGAGGGTTTTGGGTATTTGCGTTCACCTGAATACAACTATCTCAAAAGTCCTGACGATATTTATATTTCGCCGTCGCAGATAAAGAAGTTTGCACTGCGCAAAGGCGATATGGTTTATGGCTCTATACGCCCGCCAAAAGATCAGGAAAAGTATTTCGCACTTTTGCAGGTCAAATCCATAAACAATCAAGAGGATATCGACAATATCCGGGAGAGGGCTTTTTTTGACAATTTGACTCCTCTCTACCCCAACAAAAAAATAGTTATGGAGACATCAAAAGATGAAATCTCGACGAGAATAATTGATTTGCTAACTCCGATAGGCAAGGGGCAGAGAGTGCTTATCAATGCCGCCCCGCGCACCGGCAAAACTGTCCTGCTGCAGAAAATCGCAAATTCCATCGCAAAAAATCATCCCGAGATTATCCTGATGGTTCTCTTAATTGACGAACGTCCTGAGGAGGTTACCGATATGCAGAGATCCGTCAAAGGCGAAGTTGCCTCGTCAACTTTTGACGAGCCTTCAGACAGGCATATTCAGGTTGCCGAAATGGTCATAGAAAAAGCCAAGAGAATGGTTGAGCAAGGTCATGATGTGGTGGTTTTGCTTGATTCAATAACCCGTCTTGCCCGTGCTTATAACAGTGCTATGCCTTCAAGCGGCAGGGTGCTTTCCGGTGGTCTTGATTCCAATGCTTTGCAGCGACCAAAAAGATTTTTTGGCGCCGCTCGAAACATTGAGGAAGGGGGCAGCCTTACGATCATCGGCACCGCTCTTGTTGAAACGGGCAGCAGGATGGACGATGTGATTTTTGAGGAGTTCAAAGGAACGGGCAACTGTGAAATATACTTAGACAGAAAACTTTCCGACAGACGAATTTTCCCCGCCATCGACCTTTTGCGCTCAGGCACAAGAAAAGAGGAGCTGCTGTTAAATGAGGACGAGAAAAACAAAATGTGGGTGCTAAGAAAGTGGATGTCTGTCAGCAGCGCCATAGAAATTATGGAAGAGCTTAAAAAAAGAATGGCGATCTCTAAGTCAAACAAAGATTTCCTAAAGCAAATGGAAATCAACAGCGCCGAAGGTTTATAGGAGACAAAAAATGTCATCAAAAAATCTAACTTTAAGAACGGCTTTCATCGCACTTTTTGCAGCCCTCATTTCGCTTTCGTGCTTTATCTCCATACCTGTCGGGACGGCAGGTGTGCCGATAGTTTTGCAGAATATGATCGTGATTGTTGCCGGTGCTGTTTTAGGTGTTGACGGAGCTATTGCAGCAGCATTATTTTTGATTGCAGGTGCGATAGGTTTCCCAGTTTTTGCGGGAGGGAGAGGGGGAATTGCATCGTTTTTAGCACCCTCAGGGGGATACTTGATAGGTTATTTCTTTGGTGCTTTGACAGCAGGGCTTATCGTCAATGTCACATTGAGCAAAAATAGCAAGCCGACTTTATTGACTTATATAAAGGTATCCGTAGCCGTCGTTTTGGGCTTTGCCATAATCGATATTTTTGGAACCGCCCGCCTTGCCCAGATAATTATGAAAACAAAACACCTTTCTTTTGCTCAGAGCATAAAACCCGCTTTGCTTGCAGGCGTTGCCCCCTTCATCATTGGGGACATCATCAAAATTATTATTGCCATTCCGCTATCCGTAAAATTGCGTTCGGCACTGTCGAAGTATTTGAGCTAATGGAAATTATCAAGGTCAGCAATCTCTCTAAGTATTTCAAAACCCCCGACGGCGATGCGAAGTTTAAGGTGTTAGACGGTATTTCTTTTTCATTGTCTAAAAATGATGTTTGCATAATAGCGGGGACAAACGGTGCAGGAAAAAGCGTGCTGATGTCCATACTCGCAGGTCTTGATGAAGCAAATGAGGGCGAGATAGAGGTAAACGCAAGGCTTGGGCTTGTTTTTCAAGATGCCGACAGCCAGATTTTGGGGGAAACGCCCCGCGAAGATGTGGCATTTGGCTTAAAAAATATGAAGCGACAGCCCGCCGACATAAAAATCGCCATCGACAATGCACTAAAAGAGGTTGATCTCGCCGACAAAGCAGACTTTCCCGCAAAATTTCTTTCAGGCGGAGAGAAAAAAAGGTTATCGATAGCATCAATTTTGGCGATGAAGCCCGAAATCATCATTCTTGACGAACCTTTTTCAAACTTAGATTTCCCATCGATAAGGCTCATCAACAAGATAATAATCAACCTCAAAGCCGCAGGAAAAACCGTCATCGTTTTAACCCACGAACTCGAAAAATGTCTTGCCCTTGCTAACAGGTTGATAATTTTAAGCAACCAAAAAATCGTCTTTGACGGTCCGCCCGCCCCCGAAATCCTGACAAAACTCCCCAACTGGGGCATTCACAACCCCATCGGCGCCTACAAATCCCTCCCCGACCTCGTCTGGCTGTAGCCAGCCTCGAACGACAGGGAACGAAAGGGAAAAAAAGGGAACGACCACGGCGAACGGCAACGACCAAGACACGACAAAGACAAAGCCAAACCCCCGCCGCCTGCGGCGGCACCCCCTTTAGAAAGGGGGCAGTGCTACCGCCGAACAGAATGTAACGAAAGGAGAAAAATATGGCAGACGACAAAAAACTACCCATTACATTGACCGGTGATGACGCTGAGTTCTACAAGCAGATAGCTGATTTCCTTTCCGAGGCGCGCAGTTTTGCTAAACGTCAGCTTGACAGCACTATCGTTACCACCTATTACGAAATCGGACGAATGATCGTGGAGCACGAGCAGTATGGTCAGAAACGGGCACAGTATGGGGCGAAC
>JAITBH010000072.1 GCA_031283745.1 Candidatus Ectomicrobium neotermitis
TTTACCTGCACGCCGGTTTTGCTCGTGAGTGTGAAATAGCTTTTTGCGTCTATAGCTAAGGTGAAGTCCTCGGTGCCTTGTGAAATTTCGTCGCTTGATATGCTTGAGCCGATGAGCGAAATGTAGGGCGTTAAGATTTTGCCTGTTTGAAGTTCGGCTGATAGACCAAAGTTGATATTGTTTATCCCGAAATCTGAACTAAAGTCGTTATTTTTGGCTTTCACGGTGGTGGCTTGGTAAGCAGAAAGCGCCTTGAAATTGATGTTCCCGCTTAAAAGTGAGGCGTAAACCCCTACCTGAAAGGCAGAAAACTCCGCTTTGTCAGCTTTTTGTGAGGTCTCGCCGAAGTCATATCCCGCATAAACTCCAGCCTTGAGGTTTTTCTTATTTATCAAAGCGGCGCCAGCCTTTATCCCGGTGGTATTGGCACCAAATTTCCCTTCAACACTATCTTTAAGTTCAGCACTGCCGATTTGGGCTACTCCCCAGTAGTTCTCATTGGCATTTTCATATATCGAGCTGTCGTCAAATTTAGACAGCTGCCTTATTGTGTTTGCAGCAAAGCTTGCTTTGATGAACTCGGGCATGTCTCCGCCAACGCTTATTGCCTTCAAGCTCAACGTTTTCGTTTGCTCGTTATAGCTCAGCACAAAAAACGAGTGGTCATAGTCTAAGTTTTCAAAGCCTATCAGCTCGCCCGTGAAAATGTCGGAATAGGTTCTTGGCGATGAGCTCTTATTGAAAAGGACGATATTGAGGAATGAGCCTTCTTGGAAGGTTATCGAGCTTGCCGAGATGAGGTCATTTGCATTGTTGGCACTTAGGTCTATGCCTATTTCCAAAATTCCTTCGACTGTCAGGTTGTCAATGTTGGCGGTTTTGCTTGAGTAAAGTGTCTCAGGCTCAGCCGATCCCGTAAACCCTGAACTCCTGAAACCGTTGGCTTCGCTGTTTGCCTCCCTGTCAACAAGTGAAAACTTCCCGTCCGCTGAAACATTGAGCGTGCTGATGACAATCTCATCAGCCGATATTGTCAAAACTCCACCGCTATTTATGTTTATCACCCCGCCCACCCCATTTATTCCACTCCGCAAAATCACTTCGCTGTTCTCGCTGATCTCGATGGTGCCGTTATTATATATGTCAGCCCCTTTACCTGTGTCTGCTAAATTGCCCTCAAAAATTACCCTCGATCCGCCCTTAAAAATTATAGTGCTGTTTGCATAATTAAAAATTGCCCCGCCATTGCCAGTCGTGCTGTTACCTGAAAAACCGACTATTGAGTTGTCAAAAGAGACAGCCGCCTCCTGATTGTAAATAGCCCCGCCATGACTATCATAGCCGTATACATTATTATTGTATGCAGAGTTGTTTGAGAAATCGACTGTTGAGTTGACAAAAGAGACTGTCGACCAAACGTTGCCAATAGCCCCGCCGTCAAGATCCGCAGTGTTACCTGAGAAATCGACCGTTGAGTTGACAAAAGAGGCAGACGACCAAATGTTTTCAATTGCCCCGCCGATCATTCCTGCGGTGTTATCCAAGAAATCGACTGTTGAGTTGACAAAAGAGACTGTCGACTCATACCAATTGAAAATTGCCCCTCCGCCATCATAGTATGCAGAGTTGTTTGAGAAATCGACCGTTGAGTTGACAAAAGAGACAGACGAGCAAATGTTATAAATAGCCCCGCCTCTATATTTTGCAATGTTACCCAAGAAATCAACTGTTGAGTTGACAAAAGAGACTGTACCCCAATTGGAAATTGCCCCGCCGTCCCCCGTATCTATAACAGTCTTGTTGCCTGAAAAATCGACTGTTGAGTTGACAAAAGAGACTGTCGCTCCCCCACTATTGTCAATTGCCCCGCCAAACCTTGCAGAGTTGTTTGAAAAATCGACTGTTGAGTTGACAAAAGAGACTGTACCCCTGTTGAAAATTGCCCCGCCATCGTCGTCCGTTGTCTTGTTAGCCACGAAACTGACTGTTGAGTTGACAAAAGAGACTGACGCACCCTGATTGTAAATAGCCCCGCCATCGTTGCCCGCAAAGTTGTTTAAGAAACTGACTGTTGAGTTGACAAAAGAGACAGACGACCCACTGTTATAAATAGCCCCGCCAGACCCTCCATAATACCCATATGCACTGTTACCCAAGAAATCGACTGTTGAGTTGGTAAAAGATGTTGTCGAGTTCTTATTGTAAATAGCCCCGCCATAATCTTCCGCAGTGTTAGATACGAAACTGACTGTTGAGCTGGCAAAAGAGACAGACGACCCACTGTTATAAATTGCTCCGCCATCGTCGTCCGCAGCGTTGTTTAAGAAACTGACCGTTGAGTTGATAAAAGAGACTGTCGATCCACTGTTATAAATTGCCCCGCCATCCCCGTTGGTTGCCTTGTTATCCACGAAACTGACTGTTGAGTTGATAAAAGAGACTGTCGATCCATTGTTATAAATTGCCCCGCCATCCCCACTCGCCACTGTGTTATCGTTATCCAAGAATTTGACTGTCAAGCTGTCAAAGGTTATCAAGGAAGAGTTTTGGTTTCTTATAGCCGAGGCGGTAGCATTTGAAAATGTCAGCAGATTAAGATTTTGAAACATCAACTTTTTGTTGTCTAAAGCCAAAATACCTGATTGCGGTTGGGGGGGGGGGGGAGAAAATAAAAAAAAGCGACTTACTGGTGTTTGATGTAATTTTTTTGTCGGCACTTAAAGTAAACAAGGTAAAGTTACCGATGTTGGTTATGTCGGCTGTTAGCTCGATGGGGTTTGAGGAATAGTCATTGGTATCGTTGAGGTAACCTGACAGAGCAATCCAGTTTGCGGCGGGGACAGCCTCACTTTTTTGAGTGAGGGTAAAGATAAATACTAAAACTACGGCAACTGCGATGACTGCTTTTTTCATGTTGAATCTCCTTTTTAACGACAGTGATAAGTGGTTAGTGGTTAGTGGTTAGTGAACTGCCACGACCAAAACCACGACAAACAACAAACGGCGAACGACAAATACAAACCCCCGCCGCCTATGGCGGCACCCCCTTTGGAAAGGGGGCTGTGCTCCCGCCAAACAGAAGGCGGGCAGGTGACAAGTGATCAAGTGGGTGGAGAGGGGGGAGTAGGTAACGACCAGAGGGTAGGAGTCGCTTTCAAGAAAGCCTTTATATGAAAAAGATTTTCAATTATCAAACCGGAAAGACAGGGAACGAAAGGGGAACAAAAGGGATCAGGGAACGGAAGGGAACTGCCACAACCACGACAACTACAACTGCAACCCGCCAAACAGAAGGCGGGCGGGAGGGTTTGAAACCCTCCCCTGCATTGGTCACCCGATTGCCGTGGCAGTTGCTTTTCTCTATCCACTAACCACTAACTACTAATCACTGTTGTTCTATAAATCTTGTAAAATCACACTCATGAACAAAACCAAAACTTTTCGATACATCGCACTGGTATTAGTTTGCTTGGCTCTCGTAACGATAATTTTAGACTTACAAATCTCAAAACTATCGATCATTCGCCCAAAGCCCCGGATGTTAGAAACCTTCCAGATGGTTATCACCCCAAAAGACAGTATCACCTCAAGCCTTTCCCGTTCGCCTCTCCCCCAAAAGGATCAAACAATCATCATAGACGAGTTAAAAAAGCAGACAAATATCAATCGCTGCTCCCCCAATGATTTCTATGAAATAGTGTTTGCAAAAGATTCTACGGACTGGATTTCTTTTGCTTATTACCCTGTTGGCTCGCAACTGTTTTATTTGGTAAGAAAACGCACCGACGGCTCAATTACATCGTCAACCCAAAAACTTGGCTTAACAACCGTTGAAGTTCGAAAGAAGGGAACAATCGAATCGTCTCTGTGGGAATCTATGCGGGCTTTAGGCATATCCCCCGAGGCGATTTTGTCTTTTGTAGACATTTTCCAGTGGCAATTAGACTTCAACACCGAAACTCAAAAAGGGGACAGGTTTACGATAGTCTTTGAAGAGGATATTTTAGACAAGAAAAAAACAGTCGCTGCGATAAGAATTAAGGCGGCACAATATAAAACTGACAAAAGGGCGTTGGCTTCCGTCTACTTTGCAAGCTCAGACGGGAGACGCAAAGGGTTTTTTGATCTTGACGGCATGTCGGTCAAAAGAATGTTCTTGAGCGCCCCTTTGCAATATAGGAGGATAAGCTCATACTTTAGCGGGGCAAGGATGCACCCCATTTTGAAATATGTCAGACCCCATTCGGGCATAGACTATGCCGCCCCAGAGGGAACACCCGTATCAGCTGTAGCAGACGGAGTGGTCATAAAAGCTCAAAGAGACAACAGTTTGGGCAATTACATAATGGTCAAGCACTCGATGGGTTATGAGACAAGTTATGGACATTTGAGGAACTTTGCAGCAGGCATTCGGGTTGGATCATCAGTTAAGCAGGGGCAACTCATCGGATATGTCGGACAAACAGGTTTAGCTACAGGGCCCCACTTAGACTTTAGAATAAAACTGAATGGGAAACTCTTTAACTTTCTTGATATAAAGCAGCCCCCTGCAGCAGTGCTTACCACAAACGATAAGCCCGATTTCAATAAAACAGTGGACGCTTATCTACCGCTTTTTGATTAAAAGAGCAGTCAAAAACTACCAAAAGGAGAAAATATGCCTATAGACAGCAATGAAATAAAGAGACTCAAGTTAGTTTCGGCAAATATTCGTTTAGATGTATTAAAGACTCTTCGCAAAATTGGTTACGGGCATTTGGGTGGATCTCTATCTATAGTAGAGACGCTGAGTGCCATATACGGAAAACACCTGCGTTTTGACCCCAAAAACCCGAACTGGTCCAAAAGGGATATGGTTGTTTTATCTAAAGGTCATGCGGGACCTGCTTTGTATTCAACTTTAGCCAACTTCGGCTTTTTCCCAAAAGAGATACTTGAAACCTTAAATGCAGGCGGGACTATCCTTCCATCTCATCCTGATAGAACAAAAACCCCCGGTGTTGATGCCACAACCGGCTCGCTTGGGCAGGGGACATCAGTTGCGGCAGGGTTAGCATACGGTTTCCGATTAAACAAAACGGATCAAGTCGTATATCTCATAGTTGGGGACGGGGAATTAGATGAAGGGCAGTGTTGGGAAGCTTTTCAGTTTATAGCCCACAATAAACTGGGTAACTGCATTGTCTTTATCGATGTCAACAAAAAGCAGCTCGACGGATGGACAAAAGACATCATCAACCCTTTTGACATCGCAAAAAAGATGGAAAGCTTTGGCTTTAAGGTGTGGAAAGTTAAGGGAGACGACGAGGGGGCAATCAGCAATGCAATTGAGGAGTGCAAAGCACAGGAATGGACTGCTGTTTGTATTGTTCTTGATACGGTCAAAGGGCAGGGTGTTAAGTATTTTGAGGATTATATGGACAATCATTCGGTGAAATTTAACACAGATGAAAACAAAAAAGCAGCAGATGACGCTATCAAAAATCTCGAGGCTTTCATCGCCAAAGGAGGCGTGTAATGTTTACTATTGAAAGAAGTAAAGCAAACGCCGAATTGAGAATGGCTGTCGTGTCGGCTTTGCAAGATTTAATGAAAACGGACGACAAAGTCGTCGCTTTAGAGGCAGATTTAGGCGGGGCAAGCGGATGGACAAAGATACAAAAGACCAATCCCGACCGGTTTATCAATGTAGGGATAGCTGAAGCCAATATGACAGGTATAGCGGCGGGGCTTAGCATAGGGGGTTGGACTCCTTTTATTCACACCTTTGCCCCTTTTGCAACGCGGCGGGCATATGATCAGCTCTACCTCTCGGGGGCTTATGCACACAATACGGTCAATATCTATGGCTCAGATCCCGGTTTTGCGGCGGGTCCAAATGGAGGAACCCACACAAGCTTTGAAGATATTGCTTTGATGAGGGAAATACCTTTTTCTGTTATATGCGACGCTGCGGACTATGTTCAGATGAGATGGATAATTAAAACTTTCTCAAAACTCAAAGGCATTCATTATGTTCGTGGTAACAGGAAAGCAGTAAACAACATATATAAGGAAGGCTCCGAATTTGAGTTGGGCAAAGGCAATGTTTTGAGGAAGGGCAAAGATGTTTTGGTGATAACGGCGGGGCAGCTTGTTTGGGACGCTTTAGAGGCCGCCGATGAGTTAAAAAATGACATAGATGTGGAAGTTGTCGATATGTTTACGATAAAACCTTTCGACTTTAAGCTGCTATCAGAGTGCTTAAAGGGCAAAAAGGGAGTAGTTTCATTTGAAAACCACTCAATTTTTGGGGGGATAGGAAGCATAATTAGCGAATACTTAGCTGAAAGGGCAGCGGCAATTCCGCTCAAAAGAGTGGGGATATGCGAGAGGTTTGGAGAGGTAGGCTCTCAAGATTATTTGCAAAAAGCCTATGGACTGACCTCAGCGGACTTGAAAGCTGCAATAAGAAGCTTTGCAAACAGATAGCAGTAAAAACAAATCTTCTAAAAGGAGATTTGAATAAAAAAAGGAGGGAATATTATGGGTATTTTGTCATTCATTGTTGATATTTTATCAACGCCTGCCATTTTGGTGGGTCTGATGGCGCTGTTGGGTCTTATCCTTCAAGGTAAATCTCTTGAGGATGTTGTTAGGGGGACTGTCAAGACGATAGTCGGGTTTTTGGTTTTAGGAGCAGGTGCAGGGTTTATCACGGGAGGGTCGCTGAACTCTTTTGGAACCTTGTTTAACTATGCTTTCGATATGCAGGGAGTTGTCCCAAATAATGAGGCTATAGTTGCTTTGGCGCTGCAGGATTATGCCCGCTATACTGCCTACATTATGTGTTTTGGCATGGTCGCAAACATTGTGATGGCTCGTTTTTCAAGAATGAAATACATTTTCTTGACTGGCCACCATACCCTTTACATGGCCTGTATGCTTGCCATAATTTTTACGGTAGGCGGCCTTAGTGGTTTTAAGCTCGTAGTCGCAGCGGGCTTGGTTTTAGGTTTGGTTATGGTTTTATCACCAGCTATATGCCAGCCTACGATGAGGAAGATCGTCAACACCGATGAATTGGGTTTTGGACATTTTGGAGGCTTTGGATATTGGTTTTCTGCTCAGATAGGGAAGCTGTTCAAAGGTGCAAAATCGTCTGAGGACATCAATTTCCCACAGAGAATTGCCTTCTTGCGTGATACAACTGTGGCTATTGGTTTTACGATGATCATTATTTTCATCATTGTAACGGGAGTAGCAGTGGGAAAAGGTTTATTGACCGACCCAGTTTTGGCTGCAAATCCCGGAGATCTTGCCGCCCTTTTTGGCGAAGGAGACACAAAGCCAAGCTGGATAGTTTGGTCTATAACAAAAGGCTTGAGTTTTGCAGGAGGGGTTTATATCGTCTTAGCAGGTGTGCGTTTAATCTTAGGCGAAATTGTCCCTGCTTTTAAGGGTATAGCTGAAAAGTTAGTTCCTAATGCTAAGCCCGCTTTAGACTGCCCTGTAGTTTTCCCATATGCACCAAATGCAGTGTTGATTGGCTTTTTGGTGTCTTTTGCGGGAGGAATTTTGGGCTTGTTTATCTTGTATTTTGTCAATGCAAGCCTCATACCAGTAGCACTAATACTGCCCGGCGTAATTCCCCACTTCTTTTGTGGAGCAACAGCTGGGGTTTTCGGTAATGCTCAAGGCGGTTTGAAGGGCTGCGTAGCGGGGGCTTTTGGACATGGACTGCTAATAACTTTCCTACCAGCCATCGCCTTGCCCGTCTTTGGCGCTTTAGGCTTTGCAAATACGACTTTCTCGGATGCTGACTTTTCGATAACAAGCATCGTGTTTGGAAATGTCGCAAACGGTGCATCGGCAAATGTGCTTTTTGCCATTTGTATAGCAGTGTTCTTGCTGCCGATCATTTACAACTATGTAGTTCCAAAAAAGGCAAGCAAATAAATTAAATTTCTATCCTCCCGCTGCAAAGCGGGAGGACAAGAAAAGGGAGGCGTAAATGATTAAGGTTAAAAAAATAATGTGTTGCTGCGGTCAGGGGCTTGGTTCAAGTATGTTAGTCCGCTTAAATGTTGAAAAAGTGTTGAAAAACTTAGGAATTAAAGGAGTCGATGTAGAGCATTCCACGATAGCCGACGCAGTCGCTGGGGCTGCGGATCTCTTTGTTTTTGGAAATGATTTGAAGCAATTTGTCCCAAACTTGCCTTTAGTCATTCTTTTAGACAATATCGTCAACATAAAAGAGCTCGAAGAAAAGTTGAAAAAAGCTTTGCAAATAGAATGATAACCCCTTTCTACATTTGTAAACAGCAAAATAGGCACGACTAAATCCCGTGCCTATTTTTTTTGCCTGCTTTGAGGGTGTTGATTGCGGGGTTATCATACTGGAAATGGCGGAATTGGAAATATATGTATAATGAATGACACCCTTTTGGGGCATAAAAAAGAGGAAAAATGGACGCAAAAATAACTGTTTCAAATGCAGCAAAAGCTTCAAAAAAGCAGAAATATGAAGAGCTGCTACCTCAGATAGCATCGCTTTTAGAGGGGGAGTCTGATTTGACCGCAAAAATGGCAAATACAGTAGCAGTTTTGAAACAAAATTTTGATTTCTTGTGGGTAGGTTTTTATGTCGTCAAAGGCAGGGATTTGGTTTTAGCCCCTTTTCAAGGTGCTTTGGCTTGTTTTCGAATACCTTTCGGGAAGGGAGTTTGCGGGGCTGCGTGGCGGCAAAAGGAAACTTTGATAGTTGCTGATGTTTCAAAGTTTGCCGGGCATATAGTTTGCGACAGTGCCTCAAAGTCTGAAATTGTCGTTCCTCTTATTTCAAAAGCTGATGAGGTGATAGGTGTTTTGGATATCGATAGCGGGGTTTTGAACCATTTTGACCAAACGGATGCCGGATACCTCAAGAAAATTACGGCTTTACTCTAAAGGCTTAAAGGATAAAAGATGAGTGCAGTTTTGACTTTGTTTTTGATTGTTTTGTTGGTGTTTTTTCTGATTATTGGGTTGCCGATAGCGGTATCTTTAGGTTTATGTGCTGTTTTTGGTGCAGTTTTTAGCAATATCCCCTTATCAAACCTCGTCAAACCAATGGCAAACTCCCTTATTTCCTCCCCTATGATTTCCATTCCGTTTTTCCTTCTTGTTGGAAACATCATGTTTGAAAGCGGAATTTCTAAAAGGCTCATAGAGTTTTTGAACTCCTTTTTAGGCTCACTTAGAGGGGGTCTAAACTATGCAGCTGTGTTTGCTTGTGCTTTGTTTTCAGCTTTGGCTGGCCCGGCGCCTATCACGGTGATAGCGGTCGGGTCAATTTTATATGCCGAAATGAGTGCTTTGGGATATTCGCAGGCACGTTCGGCAGGGCTTTTTACGGCAGCAGGCTCTTTAGGGTCCATCATCCCCCCTAGCGTCATAATGGTTGTTTATGCCTCAATAACAAAAGCCCCGCTAAAAGACTTGTTTGTTAGCGGAGCAGGAATAGGGGTGATGATAGCGATAGTTTTTCTGATTATCTGCTTTTATCTCGGCAGGAGTGAGTTTGCCCCAAAAAGGGTGCTTCCTTTTAGCTTTGCAACTTTTGCAAAAACCTTTTTTGCTGCTCTCCCTGCGGTTTTCATACCTATTATTATAGTGGGGGGCATATACTTTAAGCTTCTTTCGGCTTTGCAGTCTGG
>JAITBH010000075.1 GCA_031283745.1 Candidatus Ectomicrobium neotermitis
GACAAACTGCCCTACTACTGTTATATCGATGTGTTTAAGCAATATGTCGACAAAATGCCGTATTTTATCGGCAACTGCGATGTGATTATCGACAATGCCGAGTTCATCAAAATTCGGGAATGCTTTATTTATCAAAGCACCAAGACAAACCCTGTTTTAAGAAACAGTATGCACTGTCGCGATATCCCCGATGCCAAAACCAAAATCGACAACTATTTCAAAACCCTTATAAGCAACAAATTAGGTAAAAAATATGCCGCAAATTTTGGTTGGCTTTGCAGGTAAAAGAATAAAAGGAGAGTTTTAGGCAAATGGACATTATCAAGATACGGGGTGCAAGGCAGCATAATCTAAAAAACATTGATCTCGATATTCCGAGAAATAAGTTGGTCGTCATAACGGGGCTGTCGGGGTCAGGCAAGTCGTCTTTGGCTTTCGACACTATTTATGCGGAGGGGCAAAGACGTTATGTGGAGTCCCTGTCGGCTTATGCCAGACGCTTTTTAGATCTGCTCGAAAAGCCCGATGTAGATATTATTGAAGGGCTGTCGCCGTCCATATCTATCAGGCAAAGAAATCCCTCCCACAATCCCCGATCCATCGTCGGGACGGTAACCGAAATTTATGATTATCTACGTCTTCTTTATGCCCGCGTCGGTATTCCTCACTGCCCGAAATGCGGTAAAGAAATTAAATCGCAGTCAGCCCAGCAAATTGTCGATGAAATAATGAAAATGGCTCAAGGTTCTTTGATTTATATTCTCGCTCCGCTGATAAAAGGCAGAACGGGAACCTATGAGGAGCTTTTTTCCCGCTTGCTTAAAAATGGTTATGCAAGGGTGCGGGTTGACGGGCAAGTCTATAATCTCGACGAGTCAATAAAACTCGATAGATATAAAAAGCACACCATCGAAACGGTTATCGATAGACTTAAAATCAGCGAGGAAAATAAATCCCGCATATCAGACTCGGTGGAAACCGCTTTGAGGGAATCAAAAGGCACTGTCCGCATCGCTGAAATAGCCAACGCTAAAACCATTGCTGAGCATATCTATAGCGAAAAATATGCCTGCCCCGATTGCGGAATAAGCATCGCTGAAATTGAACCCCGGCTGTTTTCATTTAATTCCCCCTTCGGGGCATGCCCTGAGTGCGGGGGGTTGGGCAACAAAATAGAGATAGATGAGGATTTGGTCGTTCCTGATAAAAACAGGAGTGTTAAATACGGGGCGATAATTGCTTGGGCAGAGCCGATTACCACTCGCACCAATAGATGGAAAAATGCTTGGGGCGGGTATTATTGGGAACTTTTAAGCGGGGCTGCTAAAAGGAACAATATACCGTTAGATATTGCTTGGAAAGAACTTTCAAAAGAGGAGAGGGAAATTCTTTTATACGGGGACGGGGAGTTTGAGGGTGTCATAACCAATATGAAACGTCGTTATGATGAGACGGAGTCCGAGTTTGTTAGAGAGGAGATATATAAAAAGTTCATGAGCCAGAAACGTTGCCCTCTTTGCAAAGGCAAACGGTTAAAAAAAGAGGCTCTTTGTGTGCTTATCGGGGACCACTCCATTGCCGATATAACCAAAATGACTGTTGAAAATTCAGCCGCTTTCTTTAATTCTCTTGAATTTAGTGCTAAAGATAAGGTTATCAGCCGAACAATTTTGAAAGAAATAAGAGAAAGGCTGTCTTTTCTAAACAATGTGGGGCTGGGGTATTTAGCTTTAGACAGGGAAAGCGGAACACTTTCTGGGGGAGAGGCTCAAAGGATTCACCTTGCTACTCAGATTGGCTCAGGGCTTACAGGGGTTTTGTATGTTCTTGATGAGCCTTCTATTGGTTTGCATCAACGAGATAATGATAAACTCCTCAAAACCTTGATCAAACTTAGAGATTTGGGTAATACACTCATAGTTGTCGAACATGATGAGGATACGATGAGGCAAGCTGACCATATTATTGATCTTGGACCCGGTGCAGGGATTTGCGGGGGCAAGATAATGGCTCAAGGAACTGTTAATGATTTAATCAAAAGCAAAAAATCGTTGACGGGGCAGTTTTTAAGCGGGGTGCTGACCATTCCCGTCCCAAAAAAGAGAAAGGAACCTGCCGCAAAGTGGCTTGAAATAAAGGGTGCAAGTCAGTTTAACCTCAAAAATATCGATGTTCATATACCGCTTGGGCTTTTTGTGTGTGTTACGGGAGTATCGGGTAGCGGGAAGTCGACCTTGGTTCATGAGATAATTTATAAAAACTTAGCCCGCAAACTGTATGGCTCAAAAGATGAACCCGGAAAATTTAAGGAGATGAACGGGCTTGAAAATATAGATAAAGCTGTGATTGTCGACCAATCACCCATAGGCAGAACGCCTCGCTCTAATCCCATAACTTATACGGGGGCATTTGCGGGCATCAGAGAGCTTTTTTCAAAAACCCCGTCAGCAAAGGCAAGGGGATATATGCCGGGCAGATTTTCTTTCAATGTTAAAGGGGGGAGATGTGAAAATTGTCAAGGAGATGGGACATTGAAGATAGAAATGCAGTTTTTGCCCGATATTTATGTCAAATGCGATGTTTGCGGGGGCAGGCGGTTCAACGATGAGACCCTGCAGGTGAGATATAAAGGTAAAAATATATATGAAGTGCTTGAGATGACAGTTGATGAAAGCGTCAAGTTCTTTGAGAATATTCCCCCCTTAAAGCGGATTTTAGACACATTAAATGATGTAGGCTTAGGCTATATAAAGCTTGGGCAAGCAGCCACGACACTATCGGGAGGGGAGGCTCAAAGGGTCAAATTGGCATCAGAACTCTCCAGAAAAGGCACCGGAAGGACAATTTATATACTTGATGAGCCAACAACAGGCCTCCACTTTGCAGATGTGGGTAAGTTATTAGAAGTTCTGCAGAGGCTGACTTATAACGGCAATACCGTTTTGGTCATAGAACATAATTTAGACATCATAAAAGCAGCGGATTGGATAGTAGATTTAGGTCCGGAAGGGGGTCAAAGAGGGGGAAAGGTCATTGTGGAAGGATTCCCGGAGGAAGTTATGAGGGATAACCATTCCTTTACGGGCAAATATCTGGCAAATCATATAGGACAAAGCCCAAAAATGATTGTTGATTAGTTGGGTATAAACTGTTGACTACTTGTTTATAAATATGTTATTATCAGTGAATAACATGAGGGAAATTCTAAAATTTGGAGGCTGTATGAGGAAAAATTTGTTGTACTTGTTGTCTACATTCGTAATAGGTGCTTTTACTTTGTTTGGTTGCGCTAGCACAGGCCAAGAGGAAGAGTATATCGATGAGTTTGCAATAGGAGACGAAGAGATAATTTTAGATGAAGGAGAAGTAGAAGTAATAGATGACCTCATTGCGGAGACTGTTATCATTGATGAAACAGCTTTTGCGGAGGAGCCTTCAATTCGCAGTGTAACCGAAACGGTAGCTGTAGAGTTAAGGGCAATACACTTTGCTTTTGACGGCAGTGCTTTATCGGAAGAAGCCCGTTCCATACTTAAAACCAATGCTGATTATTTAATAGCCAATCCAAACATAAACATTGTTATAGAAGGGCATTGTGATGACAGGGGGACAGTTGCCTATAACTTAGCATTGGGGCAACGTAGGGCAGTTAGAGTAAAAGAATACTATGTTGGGCTTGGGGTTGCAGCTGCAAGAGTTGCTACAATATCTTATGGAAAAGAACAGCCCGTCGAGTTCGGTGAAAATGAGATGGCTTGGGCAGCAAACAGAAGGGCAGAAACAAAAATCATACAGTAAATAGGAATAAAGAGGCCTCGTGAGATTTATTACGATCGATGAGTTAAATGGTTGTATTTATAAACACTTGGATGAAATTCCTGACGATATAGACCTCATCGTTGGGATACCAAGAAGCGGTATGTTGGTAGCAAATATAATAGCTCTCTTACGGAATATTCCTTTGACTGACAAAACCTCTTTCATAGACGGAAAATTTGGGAATCAGGACTGACAAAAAACAATTTTGGTAACATTTCTTCTGTCAAAGAGAGAAATTAGCGAATGGACATAATGTTATAGATTGTTAGATAAGTAAAAATAAAAGATGAAGTGATTGTGGAGTTAAATATTTGAAGTAAGGAGCTAGTATGAAAAAAGGTTTTAAGTTTTTAGTGTTTGTTTTTATTGCCTCAACCGTAACGTTGTTTGGTTGTGCTGCAAAAGAGGACGTTAATTCAGAAAATGACGAGATAGCAGCGGTACCTGTAGTAGAAGAAACTGTTGTTATT
>JAITBH010000086.1 GCA_031283745.1 Candidatus Ectomicrobium neotermitis
AAGGAAGCATACTGCTGGCTGCTCGTGCCAAACATTGACAAGGATACAGACATTAAGACCATCGTCTGGGACACCATACGCATCAGCGGCGGCAATGACAGCATTATCTCTAAAGCCGCACAGAAGATGATCCAGAAGGAGCAAATAATAACGGAGTGGGCTCCGGAACTGCTACTTAGGGAACTGGACAATGTGCTGTGGAAGGACACGGACAATATCGCCATCAACGAACTGTGGAAATACCTCTGCTCATATTGCTACCTTCCGCGCTTGGCAAATTATGATGTCCTCAACAAGGCAATCCAAACCGGTCTCAAGTCCGACCATGATTTTGCTTTCGCCTCTGGCTTTGACGGCACACACTACATCGATCTGAAATTCAACCAATCCGTCGACAACGTTGATCGTTCCGGCTATCTGGTTAAAGTCAACGTAGCCAAGAAGCAACTCGCCAAAGAGGGAGAGGGAGTTGATGTGGGCGAGAAGCCCACTCCCCCAGGTAGACCGCCAAAAACAATCGGCGAACCTCCAGTCCCGTTGCCGCCAGTCGCACCGAAAAAGAGGTTCTTTATGTCCGCCGACATCGACAGCACACGCATCAACCGCGATATCCAGAAGTGTGTCGAGGAAATCATCCAGAACTTGACATCGGTAGATGGTGCAAAGGTAAAGATCTCTCTCGAAGTTGAAGCCAAAACCGATGATGGTTTCACCCAAGAGACCGTGCGGACAATCACCGAGAACTGCCAGGAGCTAGGGGTTCGGGATTCAGGGTTTGAGGAATAGGAGTAGGACACTCCGGGGAGGGGCTTCCTAAGTCAGCCATTGACCTCGGAAGCCCTTTTTATATGGAGTTTTCAGCCCTTGAATAGCAAAAAAGCCGCCCTGTTTTCAGGCGGCTTTGTATCAAAGACGGCATTATTATTTCACAGACTTTATTGACTGATTTCTTGCCGACAACACTTATTTTCACAAGTAGCTCGCTTACCTCTATGCAAAAAATAAACTCCTCGTTTGGGTGAGGAGTTTATTTTTTGTGGTTGACGACATTAAATAGAAACTGGTGAAGCTCAAGCAATGCCATTGTGTCTTGGGCACAATATTTCAAGAGATACTCTTTTATCTTTCGGGATTTAGTTGCGTCATAAATACCCATAGCCATAAAAGTAAAAAATGCTGCAGCGTCGCCACCTTTAGATATTTCAAGATTGTTATAGGTTGTGTCTTTGGTCAAAATAGGAAGGAGGGTTTTGATGGAGGAACGACCGTGAAAGCGAATGTCGTAATAATTCTCACGAATAATTTTTTCAAGATCCACTATTCTTGCAACTATTGATAGCAGCTCATTCTTTAGATTTGGAAACTGGAGGGTGAAACGTTCTATAACTATTTTTTCAAAAGGAGCATAGGTCATAATGGAACCTTCCTGACCTAAAACGTCGACTAAGTTTTTAGCGATTTGATACTGATCATCCTTCTCGCCTGTGGCAATATATTCAAAATGTTGAACCGGACCGTCTATCGTTAAAGATTTGTGGATTGAATATTGATTAATTATTTGGCTGCGGCTTGGGACGTTTGGATAGAGGGGAATTGCGGTGTTGATAGATTCAAAATCTAAATAATAGTAGGGGGGTTTTATTGCATCGATTTCATCTTTTAGGGTGGGTGAAATATAAACTGAATTATTTTGGACGCAGGTTTTAACTATTTGCTGCATCTTTGTGAGTTCAATGTCGTCAGGAATTTCTTCGATAGAAAAAATATTCTTTTCAATTAGTTCGTCAATCACTATCGGCGATAGTTTTGGCAAATCAAAAATTAGATTTTGATATTTAGTTCCAAAGCAAGTGGAAAAGAAAAAACACTTGTTGCAAGTCTTATTAAACTTTGGAGATGGCATATTTTCAGACTCGATGGCAGCTTCAACTTTGTCAGCAATCAGAATATATTCAAGCGTCTTTTCTTCAACTTTTCGGGTGCAATTAAACGAAGAAAACATCTGCGAAACATCTACTCCGAATTTATATCCTGTGTTGAGAAGCATCATCGATACGGTGTTGATGTTCATCCCGCTTTTGAGCAAAACCATAGAAATATATGCCATCTCTTTAATGTATTTTAGCTTGCTGATTTTTCCTAACTTTATCTCTATCAAATCCAATTCATTCGAATTTTCGCAACGTTTAACCACGTCAACGCGGGCTATAAAATTTGATGCAGTAAAATAAGCACAGGTGATTGTTTTGTTGTTGGGGTTTTGAAGAAGTTCGTTGGTGTTTTGTGCGGAGGCAGCGGGGCTATTTATTTGAGCGTTTATAGCATCTGGAAATAATTCATACGCCCTATTGTGAATGTCTCGCCATTCAAAGAATAATAATTTCTCTTTTAGACCAGTTTTTTCTTTTATTTTTTTGTGTTTTGAAAGCCAGCCAAGCGTCGGACAATTTAAATAATTAAAAAATGTAGACTTTTTTATGTATGACATAATAAGTGTGAGGATAAATCAGTGATAAGTGTATTCATTTCGCTGTTTCAACAGGCTCCTGTTTTTGATGCCGTATCTTTAGCAGGCATTTGCCCAAGATTTATATCGTAAAAATAAAATTGAGAGGAAAAAATGAAACGAAAAATTGTTTTAGCTTCACAGTCGCCGCAACGAATCTCCTTGCTTAGCAGCTGGGGGTTAGAATTTGAAACTTGCCCAAGCGAAATAGATGAAACTTCTATTTTCAAAACGCCTTCTCTCATCGTAAAAGACTTGGCATTACGAAAAGGCAAAGAAATTGCTTCAAAATTTCTCGACTGCTTGATATTGTCAGCGGATACTATAGTCGTTATAAACAAAGAAATAATTGGAAAACCCAAAAATAAAAAAGAATCAGAAAAAATTATCAGACAACTCAATGGAAGCGTTCATAAAGTTTATACAGGGGTGTCTATAATCGATACTGCATCAAATGAAACCTCTCTCTTTTATGACATTGCCCGCATAAAAATGAAAAAGCTTTCTGAGAATAATCTCAGAAAGCTTTTTGGTAAACATTTAGATAAAGCAGGGTCTTACGCCATCCAAGATACCGACGATAATTTTGTAGACAAAATTTATGGTGATTACTACACAGTTGTCGGTCTTCCACATATAAAACTTGTTAAAGAATTAAAGAAATACAAAATCCAAATCAAATAAACTTACTGCAACAAATCTTCTTTAATTACAATTTTTCCTTTATCGTTATAATTCTTCATTATGTCCTGATACCACTCATTAAGAACTTTATTAACTTTTAATTGAGAATAAGCTTCCAATGTAATGGTCGGATTAGCATTTTGAATGTCAGCAAATTCAGACGGGCTGACCTTAACTGCAGGTATTAAAATAAGTCTTAGTTTTGCACTCAAAATCTGCTTCTTTATCAAAGTTTCGAAATCTTTTGCGGATATTCCTAAAGAAGCTAAAGCCTGCCTATAAATGTTGTCATCAAAAACATTGTTGTTATTAAAGAACATCGCATTGTTCTTAATGTTGAGCTGAAGCTCATTGTTAGAAACTATTACTCCATATTTAGGTGCTTCTTGAGCAAAAATTTCGGTTTGAATGAGTTCTTGGAGAATTCTGGCTTTAAGTTCTCTCTGCTGGGCATCTGTTAATTCTATGTTCGGATTTTGCTGACGAATTTGTTGCAAGGTGTTGTTATAAAGAGAATTAAATAAATTCAAGGAAACCTTCGAATCATTTACGGTCAACAAAACGGCACTTTTGCTATCGTCGGCAGCCAAAGAAGCTCCACCAAACCCTATGACAAAAGTTCCTGCCAAAAACGCTACTACTGTTACGATAAAAATTACTCTTATGTGCTTTCTGAAAAAATTCATTTTTTTATTCCTCACTATCTTTTTTTATTTCACTACTTTGTATCTTAGACGACTTACCTTCAAATGATGCTCCCTCTACTATAGTCAACAAATCCGTAGTTATATCTCCTTCTACTCTTGCGGTTGGAAGAACTTCTACAGATTCTGCTGCTGTAATGTTGCCCTTTATATAGCCCGCTATCATAAACACAACAGTGTCAATATTTCCCGTAACCTTCCCCTCTTCACCTATCATAACACCTGCGGCCTTAATGTTCCCGGCAAATTTTCCATCAATCCTAACTACCTTTTCTGTCTGCAAATCTCCGTTAAAAGATGCACTTACTCCAATGAGTGTTTCTACTGCATCAAGCATACTTTTTGAGTTCTTTTTTGACATTTTTAATTATCCCCCCTCTTGTTGTGAAAAAAAATGATCCGTTAAATACGAAAAAGGATTTATGGATTTGCCCTTAAAATGCACCTCATAATGAACATGCGAGCCTGTCGCTGTGCCGGTAGCTCCCATTCCTCCTATCGTTTGCCCTCTTTTTACTGTATCACCAACTTGGACATAGCGTTGATTCAAGTGAGCATAAGCCGATCTGTAATCATACCCATGATCAACAACTACTATATTGCCATATCCTGACTGCCATCCTGAAAAGACTACCACGCCGTTTGCCGTAACGTTTACTGATGTATTTTTTACATTCGCTATATCAATTCCCGAATGAAAATCTCTGTAAGAATTCAAGAAAGGATTGCGTCTAAACCCAAAATGAGAGGTTATGATACCTTCTGCAGGCCAACCACGAGGAGTTGCTATGAATAACGAGCGTTGATACTTCACATGCGATATTATTTCAGAATAACTCTTTTGAATGTATTGATATTGCTCGGCAATGTTCTCTGTTTGTTTTGCGAGGTAGCTATAATCGACATTACCGCTTTTGGCAGCTATGAGTGTAAAAAATGCAGCCGATTGAACTTCCGTAGGTCCACCCTCGCCCAAAGCCTGCTCTGTGACAATATTGTCCTCAATAATGGCTTTTCTTGTTCTTAAAGCAAGCAAGGAACGCAGTTTGGAGTCATTTACCTGCACTTTCTCAAACATATCTTTGGTTTTTTCGATTTGATCAGCAAAGAACAAAATTCTGTATTCCATAATTTTATTGTTGGTTTTTGCCATTGCATAATCTATATGGCGGCTGGCAAGATAACCAGCCCACAGGGTCAACCCTGTCCATAAAATGACCACAAGGCATAAAAAAAATAACGATATGCTTAATCTCAATGGTTTCATATTCCCATGATGAATAAACATAACCGTTACTTTGCGACCAAATTCTTTTTTTAATTTAGTAATAAAATTCATAAGTTCGCTGATACTAACAGAAAACAGGGTAAAAGTCAAAAACCCTATTTCCCCCTCTTTGGGGGGTATTTGATGACCTAAAAGACACAAAAATAACTGTTTTTTGCCCAAATCAACCAAAAAGGTTTCGGAAGAAATCGTAATGAATATGCTATAAAACGGAGCGGAAAGCCAAAAATTCTATATGAGGAGGTCTTTTGTATGAAATTTGGAGTAGATATTCTTAATACCCTTGCTACCCAAAAAGATGTCCTGCAATACCTATATGATAAGTATCACAAGTTCAAAGAAAGGTTTGATAATCGCAAAAAGGCAGGGGCTGATAATTATAAATATGGGGATTCGGACAACATCCCGTTATTGTTGATGGCAAGTTTGTTAGCAGGAAAAAGGAAAAAAATATGAAAACAAGGCAAAAGGTAAACAGGTGGGGTGGTTTTATGTATGAAATTGAACTTTGCAATGGGCATTGCGTCGTTTATGGAGATAGCCGACAAAAGTATTTAGTTGATACGGGAAGCCCATTTTCTTTGGCGAAATCCGGTGAAATTGGCTTGTTTAATCAACGATTTCAGGCTTCTGACGCTTTGATGGGTATATCCCTCAAACAAATAAGCTCGTTTGTCGGGACAGAAATTGATGGGTTGATAGGGGCAGATATATTAGAAAACACCGAAATAATCTTTGATTTTCTCTATGACCCTGCTTTGACTTTTTATCTAAACGGCAACAGACCAAACAGTGCTT
>JAITBH010000039.1 GCA_031283745.1 Candidatus Ectomicrobium neotermitis
CCCCTTTCAATTCGAGCCTCCGAGCCATCGGTAAAGATAATGTTGATGGCATTGACATATCGACGCGTCGACCCGAACTTATACCCCCTCGCCCCGCTGGCATTGGTGGAAATGTTTCCACCGATAGTCGCTTGCTGCTCGGTTGGGTCGGGAGCATAAAGCCATTTCTCAGCCATAGCCCTATCTTTTATATCGCAAATTCGGGCGGCAGCCCCGACTTTCATCAAAGCCCCAAGCGGCGTTCCCTTAAACCGAACATCCTTAAAGGTAATTTCTGGAGAGAGCATATCGACAATCCTGCCGATATTGCTAAAGTTTTCAAGCGACAAAACCGCCCCGCCATAAGGCAGGCCCGCCCCAGTGTTGCCTGTCAAAGCCCCGCAAACTGTCACGGGTGTCCCTTCTGCGGCAGCTTTTACGATGAAATTCTTAATATCCTCGACACTTTCGGCAATTGCGGCATACTCTGCATAAGCCCCCCTCATCCCCGAATTGTCCTCAAAATAGCTTTCAATCGAACTTTTGTCCCTTTTTATTATCATAGATAACCTCCTTAAAATGTCGCTAAAAACAAAAAGCCATCGTTTTGAGTGATGGCTTTTATTCTGTCTACGGCAGTGGTTGGCTTGAGTCGTCAGCTGGGGTGGCTGGAGAAGTCCATGTAATAGTCGCCTGTGTCGAATTTGTAAAAAACGACATCGGTTCGCCCGTATTTTTCTAAATCTTGCCTTGTTACGACAGAGCCATTTGGAAGCCCTAACCTATTCCTAAAGTATTCACCTAAAGAGCTGTTATTTAGCGGTGTATGTATTGCCTGCCCTTGCTGATCTTTTTCTGCTCTGCGGCAAATAAATGTTTTCGAATCATCCGTAATGACAGTAAATGTCTGAGGTGCCTTTGGAAAGAAATCACTCTTATACACATCAGCAGGCAATTGCAGATATGCCTGATTTTTATTTCTGCCGGGACGTTGCCCCCAGTTTAACCCACCTTTATTTTGCACTTCTCCAGTTCGATGGCTTAACAATGAAACGACAACATAATTGATATTTGGGAGATACTTGGTAGGACCGGGTCTCAAAAGTTTGTCCTTATAGTAACCGCTATCATTATAAAAACGAACCAAAGTTTCGGCATCAGGGTGATTGCACAAAATGGAGACAGCATCTAAGGTCTGGCAATAATGCTCGATGTTTTGGCTGGCAATTTCAGCCAGAATTTCACGCTGATTATAAAAAGCATTGTGGGTGTAATTTGCCGAACCGACAAATGCTCGATACAGCGACTGTTTTTTATACCAGACATACAATTTAGTGTGAACTGACGGGGCTTTATAAATGTAGCTACAGACAAAATGTTTTCTGAAAGCTTCGGCATTTGAGTTAACGATGTTCTGAAAACCCTTGTGATTGCTTACAGACAAACCCGCCGCAGGACACATTCCGACTGTCAGGATAATCTGAGCAGTAAGATGTTTTTGGTGCAGATCTTCTAAGTGTTCCGATGCCATCGTAGAGGTAGCAAACCCTGAAATAATTTTTAGGGTATCTGCCCCTTCCTTGCAAGGCTCTATCAAAACTTTCTCATATAAATTTTCGTATATCATCATAATATACCGCCCCCTCTTCAAAAAAATATAACTGCTCAGGATTTTGTTTATTAAAAAGCTCGATGTGTTTTGTTTGCAACAATGGGTTTAATAAATAACTGTCGAAAACATAATCAATGCCGGCAAAACTCTTGAGAATTGCCTCAAAAATAATCCTTGCTCCGTCAACAGGAACTGCCATCCCGATTTGCTTGCGGACGCTTTCCTTTGAGCCGATAAAAATAAAGTCGTCGGGAAATGTCTGCAATCTTGCCCGCTCACGATTTGTTAAAGCCCGATCCTCACTCCAATGGTAAACATGAGTTCCCCCTCCACCTGAGCCTGTGATGGTGTATGCAGGTTTTGTTGGGTCGAGCCGTTTATAAATCTGGCTTATCTTTGCCCCAGCAACATTTAGCTGATATTTTTTTGGAATGTTTGCGGTAAAAGCATTTTCGCCGGGCTTTATGTGTTTTAACCTTGCGATTACATCCGCTGATTGCTTTGTAAATTCATGGTTAGGGATTTGGGCAGTTATTGGAGGGTTTTCGATAGCTTCTTGGCAGGTTCTTTTCTTTGACTGATACGGCTTAGTCGACGGGACTTTATAGACAACTTTTTGATCGTTGCGAATGCCGACAATTATTATTCTGTGGCGAGCTTGAGGCAAACCATACTCCTCAAACTTATAAAGATGAGGGTAGACCGAATAGCCCGCAGAATACATCTCGTTGAGTATCACAGAAAAAGCTTTGCCGTCATTAGCATTGCGTATCCCTCCAACATTTTCAGCAACAAACCACACAGGCTTGAAAAATTTCAGTGCTGTTACGGCATAAGAATACAGTGGGCCATAAATACCATCTATTCCTTTTTGCTTGCCGACAACACTAAAATCATTGCATGGGAAACCAAATGCCAAAGCGTCGATGGCTGATATTTTTTTCAAGCTTTCAAAATCCAATTTCCGAATATCCTCACAAATAACAGTGCCTTCTTTTTTTGCGATATTTTTTACAAAGGTTGAGCAAGTGTCGCTGTCGTAATCGTTAGCCCAAGCGTGAACAATTCTATAGTTTGGGTTTGCAATTTTTGCAGTCGTGGCGGCATATCCGATACCTCCCGGTCCACAAAATAGTTCTCCAAGTCGAAATTTCATTATTTTTAACACCTCCTTTGTAGGTAGCTCTCGGTTTCATAGCACTGCATTTGACAATTTCTCACGATCTCGGGTGGGAGTTCTTGTAAACTTTTTTGAGGGTTTCGACTGTCACGTGGGTATAAATTTGTGTCGATGAGAGTTTGCGGTGGCCTAAAAGTTCCTGAACAGTCCTCAAGTCGCAGCCGTTGTCTAAAATATGCGTCGCGGCGGTATGCCTCAAAGTGTGCGGGCTGATATGCTTTTTTATCCCAGCAAGTTTGGCGATGCGGTATATGATGCTGCGCACTGCCCGCTGGTCTAAACGTTTGCCGCTATCTGACGAAACAAAAAGGGGCGAAAAAGCGTCGACGTTCCCGCGTTCCTTAATATAGTCCATCACGGCTTTGATTGCCTTTTCCCCTATGGGCGACAGCCGTTCCCTCGAGCCTTTTCCCCTAACTTTCACCATATTAGAAATGAAATCAATGCTCCCCACATTCAACTTCACAAGCTCCTCAACCCTGATGGCGCAAGAATAAAAAACCTCCAAAATTGCTTTGTCCCGCAAGCTCAGCTCAACATCAAAAAGAGCTTTCGTCTCATCTTTTGTCAGAAAATTTGGAATTTTTTTGGGGACTTTGGGCTTTTGAAAATCTTCAATGGGGCTTGAGGGAATGATGCGGTTAATTTTTAAAAACTTGTAGAAAGTTTTTATCGCAGCGATATGCCTTGCAACGGAACTTCTGTTTAATGCGACGATCAGGTCTGCGGTATAGCGTCTAAAAATTTTCTTATCGACCTGCTTAAAGCTCAAGCTATCCTTTCTTAAAAACAGTGCAAAAGACGAGACATCGTTTAGATAGGCACGCAAAGTGTTGTCTGAGAAATTTCTTTCGGCAGACAAATACTTTTCAAAAGCGTCTATCAGTTGAAAATCGGGCGAGATATTCATTTTTTCACCTTTTTTGAAGCTTTTTTGGGCTTGTCGGCTTTTATCCACTGCAAATTTCTGCACTTTGGGAAAGCCGAACAGGTCAAAAATTCAGACCGTTTACCTTTTCTTTTTAACATCGGGGCTCCGCACTTAGAACATTTGATGTCAGTCATTTCTGGTTCGGCTTTGAGGGTTTTGACTCCGTTTTTGTCTAAGTCATAGCGGGCTTTGCACTCGGGATTTTTGCACACAAGGTAGCTTTTGCCTCTAAAACCGTTTTTCTTTATCAAAACTTCCCCGCACTTATCGCACTTAAAATCTGTCTCCTCATCTGTAGCGACGGGCTTGCCGTCTTTGCCTAAAGACATTGTCGTTTTGCAATCAGGATACCCCGAACACCCCAAAAATTCTCCGATTTTTGACATGCGGACAAGCATCGGCTTTCCGCAAACAGGACACAAAATTCCGCTGTCGTGCACTTCAAGTTTTTGCCTCTGCAAATTAATTTCAGCTTTTTCTAAATCTTTGGCAAAGGGGCTATAAAATTCCCCGATGACATTTTGCCACTGGGTTTGATTGTTGGCTATATCGTCTAACTTTTCCTCAATGTCAGCAGTAAATTCGGAATTGATAATGCGGCCGAAATGGTTTTTGAGGACATTGTTTACGACGGTGCCAAGCTCGGTTGGGAGAAATTTCTTGGCCTCCAATTTCACATAAAGCCTGTCGACAATAGTTTTTATGGTAGGGGCATAAGTGGAAGGCCTGCCGATCCCCCTTTCCTCAAGTGCTTTTATGAGCGTCGCTTCATTGTAGCGGGGCGGCGGTTCAGTAAAGTGCTGCTGGGACGAGAGATTTATCAAGTTCAAAATCTCCCCATTGTCTAAAGGAGGCAGCTTTTCATTGTCATCAGCATCCTCAACATTGTAGACCTTCATAAACCCGTCAAAAACCAGCACGCTGCCTACCGCCCGAAAAATGCAGTCCGCAGCTTCGATGTCTGCCCCGACGGTATTATAAACAGCGTCTGCCATTTGGCTGGCAAGAAAACGTTTCCATATTAAATCGTAAAGCTTGAACTCATCGCCTGTCAGATGATCTTTTATCGATTGGGGCAACCGGGACGGCGAGGTGGGGCGGATTGCTTCGTGTGCTTCCTGTGCACCCTTCGTTTTGGTTTTATAAAACCTCATCGTTTTGGGGAGAAAGTTTTCTCCAAAGGTTTGGGAGATAAATTTTGCCGTTTCAAGCTGAGAACTTTTGGCGATGTTTAGCGAATCCGTTCTCATATAAGTTATCAAGCCGATATTTTCCGCACCGAGCCGGCGGCCCTCATAAAGTTTTTGAGCTACTGACATCGTTTTTGAGGACGAAAAGCCCAGCCGTCTGGAGGCATCCTGCTGGAGGGTGGATGTTATATAAGGAGGATAGGGGGAACGCCGCCGTTGCTTTGCCTCAACATTGATGACTTTGTAGGCAGCATTTTGCAAGCCCGCCAAAATTTCATCAGCCTCTTCCTTATTTTTTAGCGAGAGCTTTTCAATTTTCTTGCCGTTTCTTGAAACCAAATGAGCCTTAAAGGTCAAAGCGTCGGGCTGAGCTTTAGAAAGTTCGGCTTCGATATTCCAAAACTCCACAGGAATAAACGCTTTTATTTCTTCCTCTCTATCGCAAATAAGCATCACAGCCACAGATTGAACCCGCCCCGCAGACAGCCCCCGCTTAATTTTTTTCCACAGCAAGGGGGATAGTTTATAGCCGACCAACCTATCCAAAATACGTCTTGCCTGCTGAGAGTTCACAAGACCCATATTGAGTTTTCTGGGGTTTTTGACGGAAGCTTTTATCGCTTCGGGGGTTATTTCGCCAAAGGTTATGCGCTCGGTTTTAATATCGGGCAGCTCTAAAGCTTCTTTGAGATGCCAAGCAATTGCCTCACCTTCTCTGTCGAGGTCGGTTGCAAGGTAAACTTTATCGGCGCTGTCGGCGCGTTTTCTGAGAGCCAAAAGCACACTTTGCGCCTTTGGTATATTTATATAAGTCGGTTCGAAATTGTTATCAGTGTCTATCCCAAGCTTATTTTTTGGCAGGTCTCTTATGTGTCCAAA
>JAITBH010000056.1 GCA_031283745.1 Candidatus Ectomicrobium neotermitis
GGGCGGGAGGGTTTGAAACCCTCCCCTACATTGGTCACCCTAATCACTGCCGTTTTTGCCGCCTGCCCGCCATTCTGTTCGGCGGGTTGGTCGTTGCCGTGCGTCGTAAACGATAACGGCAAACCGCATTCTTAACCCGCCAAGAGGAAGCGGCGGGCGGGAGGGTTTGAAACCCTCCCCTACATTGGTCACCCTAATCCCTACCGTGGTCGTGGTCGTGACCGTTGCCGGCAAACGGCATTCTTAACCCGCCAAGAGGAAGCGGCGGGCGGGAGGGTTTGAAACCCTCCCCTACATTTAATTGGAAGGAATCGGCGGGCGGGAGGGTTTGAAACCCTCCCCTACATTGGTCACCCGAGTGCCGTGTCGTTTGTCGCCTGCCCGCCATTCTGGGCGGGTCGCCTTGTCGTTATCTTGTCGTGCCTTGTCGTTGTTGTTGCCGTTGCCTTGTCGTTGTCGTTGCCGTTGCCGTTGCCGTTGCAGTTTTGGTCGTGGTCGTTCACTAACCACTAACCACTAATCACTGTCGTTCAGTCGTTCACTAACCACTAACCACTAATCACTGCCGTTCATATCCCCAGTATTGACGTTTTCGCCTTTGAGTTGTCCAACCAAGGGGTAATTCTCATATCAACTTTAACCATATAAGGTTTCAATATGATGTTGCCCACGAAAAAAACGACTATCAGGACTGCCAAAATTGCCCCCATTGTTACCAAAAGGTTCTTGTAGGTCGGCACAAACGGGGTCAAATGCTCGTCTGCCTCTGTTGTTTCTGGAGCTGGAGTCTGCCCCTTTTTTTGAATTTCTTTTTTCATTTCATTTCACCGCCTTATCAATTTTTTTAATTTCGCTTAATGTTGCCTTCAAATTTTTCAAGTCTATGCTATTTGCACCGTCCGAAAGGGCTTTTTGGGGATTATCGTGGGTTTCCATAAACACTGCAGCCACTCCGACAGCAACGGCAGCTTTTGAAAGGGGCAAAATAAACTCTTTGTCCCCCCCGCTTTTATTTCCCAGTCCTCCCGGAAGTTGGACGCTGTGGGTAGCATCAAAAATCACGGGGCAGCCCAACTTTTTCATTATTTCAATACCTCTAAAGTCAACAACGAGATTATGATAGCCGAAACTTGCACCCCTTTCGGTCAAAGAAATGTCTTTACAGCCATAATGCTGAGCCTTTTTGACCACATGAGCCATATCCTCGGGGGCTAAAAACTGCCCTTTTTTGATGTTTACGGGCTTGCCGGTCTGGGCTGCTGCTTTGATCAAATCGGTTTGACGCGACAAAAAAGCAGGAATTTGAATGATGTCAGCGATTTTTGCCGCCTCGTCTGCCTGTTGGGGGATATGAATATCGGTAATAATCGGCACCCCGACGCTTTTTTTGACTTTTGCAAGTATCTCAAGCCCATCTTTTATGCCCGGCCCCCTATAAGAATCGATGGATGACCTATTGGCTTTGTCAAAAGATGCCTTGAAAATGAATGGAATTTTGAGGGAGGATGCAATTTTCTTTATCTGGGCAGCCATAAAAATAGCGTGATCTTGGCTTTCGATCACGCATGGACCTGCGATAACTGCTATGGGTAGGTCATTTCCAATCACTACCTTGTCGGACACTTTTATCGTTTTACTTGCCATCTATATCTCCGTTTATAATCTTTTCAACTAAAAGAATGTCATGCGGCTCGTCTACCCCTATGCTGTCTTGGTCAGCAATAATCACTTTTATCTTATGCCCATACTCTAAAGCCCGCAATTGTTCAAGCGACTCGGCTTTTTCTAAGGCTCTCGGCTCATACTTTTCAAAAGCTTCCAAAAAACCCCGTTTATAACCATAAATTCCCAAGTGCTTGAAATACTCGGTCGGGGCTTGCTGATCTCTATTGTATGGTATCAGCGATCTTGAGAAAAACAATGCCCAGAAATCTTTGTCAAAAACAACTTTCACATTATTTGGGTTTTTAGCACTTTCGGTATCCTTAAAAGGGCAGGCTGCCGTGATAAAGTCAACTTTTGGGTCATTTTTAAGAGTCGAAGCCAAATTATCTATCAGAACTGGATCGATAAGAGGCTCATCACCTTGATTGTTTAGTAAAATGTCATAGTTTTTGAGGAAGTTTTGTGTTGCATAAGCAATTCTGTCCGTCCCGCTTTTGCAAGTCTGGGGGGTCATAAAAACATCCCCTCCGACTGATTTAACTTTCTCAAAGATCCTCTCGTCATCTGTAAGAACTGCCGCCAAGTCTATATTTTTGCTCTGCTTGACCCGCTCTAAAACCCTTTCGATGAGCGTTTTGCCGTTTATTAAAGCAAGAGCTTTGCCCAAAAACCTGCTTGAGGCATATCTTGAGGGGATCAAGGCTGCGGCTTTCATTTGCTGTAAAACTCCTCGATAGCACTTTGAATCTCTTTCGGGCTTGCTGTGGCTGTGCCTATTTTTGCCACCACAATGCCTGCCGCAAAATTTGAAATTTCAGCAGCTGAAAGAAAATCTGCCCCAGCCGCCAAAGCCAAAGTCATTGTCGAGATCACGGTATCCCCCGCTCCTGTAACATCATAAACCTCTCTTGCCCGCGTTGGGATATTTGTAACCTTCCCGCCTGCTTCTATGAGCATCATTCCCTTTTCGCTGCGGGTAATTAGGACAGAGTCCGAATTGATAAATTCCAGAATTTTCTTGCCGAGTTCCGCTATATCGGTATCCATCTCGATATTTGAGGCTTTCATACCTTCGATAGCCTCTTTAGTGTTGGGGGTGATGGTTGTTACTCCGTAATATTTCTTGAAATTGTCGAGCTTGGGGTCTACGCTGATAGGAATTTTATGCTTTCTTGAAAGTTCAATCGCTTTTCTAAGCACATTATCCCCCACAACACCTTTACCGTAATCGGAAATTATCACCCCGTCGGATTTAGGAATTATCTCTTCTATGTTTATAAGGATTTTTTCTTGTGCATCGGGGGACGGCTCGCCTTTGATTTCTTTGTCAACTCGCACGACCTGCTGGCTTGCCGCAATAATTCTTGTTTTTGTGATGGTAGGTTTATCGGAATCTTCTACGAGGTATTTTGAAGAGATATTTTTCTCCTCTAAAAGTCTAACCAAGAGGTCTGAGCTGGAATCGTTGCCCATTGCACTCACTAAGTAAGCCGTTCCGCCTAAAGCTGCAATGTTTGCCGCCACATTCCCTGCTCCGCCTAAAGTCTGGCTCTCTTTGCTGACCTCTACTATCGGGACAGGGGCTTCGGGGGATATTCTTTTGACCGATCCCCAGATGAATAAATCCACCATGGTGTCCCCGATAACTGCTATTTTTTGCCTCTTGAACGAAGAAAGTAAGTCGAAAAGTTTGTTTTTGCTTATGTTTTTTATCATTGCCGAAATCCCCCGCTTTTATAGGTAAGTTTTATCTTTCAAGTAGTTGCAGTAATCTTTTACGCTGTCCTCAAGTTCCATAAATGGTTTATCAAAGCCTGCTGCGGTCAGATTAGACATATTTGCTTGAGTGAAATACTGATATTTGGGTTGAAGGGAGGCGGGCATATCCACGTAATCGATTTTCTCCTTTTTGCCAATACCAGCAAACATCGCATCAGCCAATTCCTTCCAGCTTCTCGCTTTGCCAGTCCCCAAGTTAAAAATACCTGTCTTTGATGGATTTTTAAGCAAGAAATACATCGCTTCCACTGCATCCTTGACATAGATGAAGTCCCGCTTTTGCCCGCCATCAGGATAATCGCTGCTATAGGACTTAAACAGTTTGATCAGCCCTTTTTGGGCAACTTCGTCATAACTTTTACAAATAACGCTCCGCATATCCCCTTTATGGTATTCATTAGGCCCGAAAACATTAAAAAACTTGATGCCCGCAGCTTTGTTTATATAGCCGCTGTTGAGGAGCCAGAGGTCAAAGAGGTGTTTTGAGTATCCATACATATTCAATGGTTTATATTGGTATAGCTTTTGGGGGTCATCGTCATATCCGAACTCCCCTCCGCCATAGGTGGCGGCTGAGGAGGCATAGATAAAAGGAATATCATTCTCAAATGCCCACAGTGCGAGGACTTTTGAGTATTCATAGTTGTTTTTGATGTAGTAGTTGGAATCTGTCTGGGTGGTTGAACTGCATGCGCCGAGGTGGATTACTGCTTGAGGTTTTGAAAGCTGTCTTGAGACTACGAGGTTAAAAAAATCGTTCTTTTGAACATAATCGCTGAACTTCTTTCCTATCAGGTTTTTCCATTTTTCGCTGTCATCGAGATGATCTACGACCAAAATGTCTTTTATGCCTTCTTGATTAAGTTTCCATAGAAAACAACTGCCTATAAAACCCGCTCCCCCTGTCAAAACAATCATTGATTTGCTCCTGTTTTTAAGTTTCGGCGATTGTATAAAACAAACTATATAGTGTCAATTTGACTTTTTGGGGCATTTTTAGAGTGTTTTTGAGCCATTTTGGGGGTTTTTTGGCTCTTTTTTAGCACTCTCCCAAAAACACTGCTAATTTAGAAAATGCCTGCCGAGGGGGGGATTTTGATCCGCCGGCTGTTTTGGGCAGCCAGCGGATTTTTTGATTTTTGGCTCAGTTTATGGCTGCCGTTCCCGTTTCTTTTGTTCTAACTCTGATCACATTCCTTAGATCATAGCTGAATATCTTTCCATCACCGGGATTTCCCGTAAAAGCGGCCTTCAAAATAGCATCAATTGTTTTTTTCTCCCATTCTTCATTTGAAACGACTATCTCAAACTTAATTTTGGGGAGCATCGTGATGTTGACCTCTGTTCCTCTAACGAGTTCTTTATAACCCTTAGACTTCCCGCAGCCCATAACCTGCGACACGGTGATGCCGTTTACATTTATCTCGTTGAGGGCATCTTTTATGTCCTCAAATTTATCCTCTCGCACTATTGCTTCTACTTTTATCATTTTGATCCTCCTGTTATTTTTTGAATACGGCTTAATCTAATCCCAAGAAAGCGGGATAAGCGTTTTCGCCGTGCTGAGTGATATCAAGACCGACAAGCTCATCCTTCCTTTCAACCCGCAGTGTGGTAAATAGGCGAGTTATGCCCGCACAAACCAAAGTGCCGACAACAACTACGACTAAAGTTATCAATATGCCCAGCACTTGAGCCTTAAACTGAGTAAAATCTCCGGCTATCAAACCGGGAACCCCTTGATTTAAGTTCAATGTTGGGTCGACAAAAACTCCAGTCATCAGCCCGCCCCAAATTCCGCCTATGCCATGACAGCCAAAAGCATCCAAAGAATCATCTATCTTGAACACTTTCTTGATCAAAGATATGCCGAAATAGCATGCGATTGGAACGGTTAGCCCGATAATCAAAGCTGCCTGCATTGACACAAAACCCGCCGCGGGAGTTATGCCGACAAGACCGGCTATAACACCAGTGCAAGCTCCTATCAAAGTGGGTTTACCTTGCTTTATCACATCGATTATCATCCACATAAGCAAAGCTGCACCTGCTGAAATTGCAGTGGTCAAAAATGCGTGGCCCGCCAATCCGTTTGCAGCCAAAGCACTGCCCGCATTAAAGCCGAACCACCCAAACCACAGCAAAGCCATGCCAAGCACTATAAAAGGAATATTGTGTATACGGTATGACATTTGGTCATAGCCGATTCTCTTTCCTAGCAAAATGGCAAGCACGAGGCCTGTTGTTCCTGAACTTATATGAACAACATCGCCGCCAGCAAAGTCCAATGCACCTAAGGTTCCACCGATAAACCCTCCGCCCCAAACCATATGGGCCAAAGGATAATAAACGATAATCGACCATAGACCGATGAAGATAAACAGAGCTTTGAATCTCATTCTGCCCGCAATGGATCCAGTAATGATTGCTGGAGTTATCAAGGCAAACATCATCTGAAATGCCACGAAAACGAAAGTCGGGATGCTGCCCGAATTATCGTCTAAGGTTATGCCGTTAAGTGCGAAATTTTGCAAAGACCCAATGAAAGATCCTCCTCCGCTAAACGACAAACTATAACCCACCAACACATACAATACGATACACAGCCCCAAGATAAAAATTGAGTTCATCATATTGCTTACTGCATTTTTTCTACGCCCCAAACCTGCGTAAAAGAGTGCAAGACCGGGTGTCATTATAAACACCAAGGCCGTGCAAATTACCATAAAACCAGTGTCTCCTGCGTTCATCTTTTGTTCCTCCTCTTTTTTATAAATCACTCATAACGGCAAAAAAAAAGAGGCCCAAGATTGGCAATTCGTCTGCCTGTTCTTGAACCTCTTCGTTCTGTCGTTATTAAGTTGCGGCGAATGTAGCAGAAAGATTATTTTTTGTCAAAACTCAATCTTTTTTTCTGCAAAAAACGCCGTGAAAGCAAAAAAACCGTCTCAAAAAAGACGGTTTTTGAAATATTGCGGGGGTAGGATTTGAACCTACGATCTTCAGGTTATGAGCCTGACGAGTTACCGGGCTGCTCCACCCCGCGGCTTTGTGTTGTCAATGAACGGCATTATAAGCGAAACGATCTTTATTGTCAATTTGAGCAACTTATCTGTTTGCTCTTAGCTTATTTCTGCGGACATTTTTGAGGATAGTTATGTATTGATTAAACGGAACAATTCGCCCCGAACTTCCTATCCACACATAAGCACCCAAATTGTTTGAAAAATTCATTTTACGCAAATCTTTCGAGTCCCCTGTGACAGTATGCCAAGCCGACCCGATCACATTTTTGTGTCCACTTCTTGGCCCATAAATCAAAAGCTGCCTCCGAACAACATCAGCTGAAGCAGAAGGGTTTGGCATCAATGAAATAAAATTTACATGCAAAACGTCTGCATGGGTTGGAGGGGTTTTTTTATATTCAACATAATAATCTACGCCCTCTATCAGCTCTGCAAAAGCTGCAGTTACAGCAAACATCAATACAAAAACGATACAGACAATATTTTTCATAATTTCTCCGATTTTTTTTAAGTTAAATACAGCAAAAAAGCTTTTTTGACCGCTCAAAAAACAACGATCTTTAGATGGCTTTTATGCTCAGCACTATACAATTTAGAATCGAAATAATCAAAGCAACCAAAATAAGATAAAATTTGCACCGTAGCACAGATTTATGAACACAAAAAACCACTAAGGAGACAAAAATGACAGAAAATGCAAGCCGCAAATCAGATGTTTTTTTCACAAATTTTAGGACCACTCTCGACGAAAATCTCTTGGACAAACTCAAAAGGCTTATAGTGAAAGCTGGCTTTAACAAAATTGATTTTAATGGGAAGTTTGCAGCTATCAAACTCCATTTTGGTGAGCCCGGTAACTTGGCTTTTTTGCGTCCCAACTATGCAAAAGTCGTTGCTGATTTAGTTAAAGAAAATGGAGGCAAACCATTTTTGACTGACTGCAATACTCTTTATGTCGGTCAAAGAAAAAACGCTTTAGACCACATCGATGCTGCTTATCAAAATGGCTTTTCTCCTTTTTCTACAGGTTGCAATGTCATCATCGCTGACGGCTTAAAAGGCAATGGCGAGACTCTTGTTCCTGTTGAGGACGGCGTTTATGTAAAGAATGCAAAAATCGGTTCGGCAGTTATGGATGCTGATATTTTGATTTCCCTAACCCACTTCAAATGTCATGAATTGACAGGTGCGGGAGGTGTCATAAAAAATATCGGAATGGGCAGCGGGTCAAGAGCGGGAAAAATGGAGATGCACAGTGCCGGCAAACCTCGTGTAATCCAAAAACGTTGTATCGGCTGCGGCGCTTGTCTAAGAATTTGTGCTCACAATGCTCCAGAAATTGTCAACAAAAAAGCCACCATCAACACCGCTAAATGTGTCGGCTGCGGTCGTTGTCTTTCCATCTGTCCAAAAGATGCTGTCGTCGGAGCAGGTGATGAAAACAATGACATTCTAAATTGCAAAATGGCTGAATACACTGCAGCAGTGGTGCGGGGCAGACCGTCTTTCCACGTTATGCTGGCTATGGACATTTCCCCGTTTTGCGATTGTCATGGCGAAAACGATATTCCTTTAATTCCCGACATTGGAATGTTTGCATCTTTTGACCCCGTAGCCATAGATCAAGCCTGCATCGATATGGCAAATAAGCAGCCAATAAATCATGGGTGTGCACTTGATAATAAGTATAAAGGCGGAGGCGATTTGTTTTGTGCGATGCACCCAAGCACAAATTGGAAGAGCCAGCTTGAACATGCTCAGAAATTGAAATTAGGCGTTTGCCAATACAATTTAATTGAAATTTAAGCCCTAAGGGTTTTGGGAGAAAATATGAATGAGTCTCAAAAATATGAAAATCTAAAAAAATACATAGACAGCTTGGGGAGCTTGGCTGTAGCTTTTTCAGGCGGGGTGGATTCGACTTTTTTATTGAAGACTGCAGCTGAGATTTTGGGGGATAAAGCGATAGCGGTTACAGCCCGCTCAGCGTCTTTTCCAAAGAGGGAGCTTGATGAAGCGATAAATTTTTGCCAGCAGGAACATATTCGTCATATTCTTTGCGACTCGGAGGAATTAAATATCGAGGGCTTTTCCCAAAACCCCGTAAATCGTTGTTATTTATGTAAAAACGAGCTGTTTTCAAAAATTAGAAAAATAGCTGCAGACAATCAGATAGAAAATGTTGCGGAGGGGTCTAATATCGACGACAACGGAGACTTTAGACCGGGCTTAAAAGCTGTCGAGGAGCAGGGGATAAAAAGCCCTTTGCGTTATGCGGGTCTGACAAAAAATGAAATTCGCTCTCTTTCAAAAAAGCTGGGGCTGTCAACTTGGAATAAACAGTCTTTTGCTTGTCTGTCGTCGAGGTTTCCTTACGGTCAAGAAATTTCTCCATCAAAACTGGCGATGGTTGATAAAGCTGAGCAGCTGCTTTTAGATATGGGTCTTAAACAAACCCGCGTCAGACATCACGGGGATCTCGCCCGCATTGAAACCGACGAAAATGGATTTGCTCTTTTAGCGGGAAGCTTTGAAAAACGCAAAACTCTCCACGAAAAATTTAAAGAATTTGGTTGGACTTATGTCTCAATTGACATCTTGGGTTATAGAACAGGCAGTATGAATGAACCCCTGAAGTTAAAATAATTCCACTCCATCAATAAGCAACAAAAAGGCGGGACATTTTTTACAAATGTTCCGCTTTTTTTATTTGCAGCTATGTTTTTTTAGAAAGTTTTAAGCTCCTGCTAATGTCCTCAAAGTTTGCGCCATCAAATCTATCTCCTCAAAACTATTGTAGAAAGCAAATGATGGACGCACTGTTCCCTCCAAACCAAAAAGCCTCAAAATCGGCTGAGCGCAATGGTGCCCCGCCCGCACCGCAATGCCCGCAGTATCATTTAAGTATTTGCCTACCTCTTGAATCGATCGCCCTTCTAAAACAAAAGAAAGAACGCTGGCTTTGTCGGGCGCTGTGCCGATAAATCTCAAGCCCTTTATTTCCTTCAACTGATGTTCGGCATACTCTAAAAGTCGGTGTTCGCACTGAGCAATGTTTTCCATACCTAAGTTAGAAACATAATCGATAGCTGCACCAAGCCCGACGGCATCGGCGATGTTTCCCGTTCCTGCCTCAAACTTCATCGGTGCTTTCTGGTAGATGGTTTTTTCAAAAGTAACATCGGCAATCATATTTCCACCTAACTGATAAGGCTCGGCTTTTTCTAAAAGTTCGCTTTTTGCATAAACGACTCCGATACCTGTCGGGCCATAAATTTTATGCCCCGAAAAAACAAAAAAGTCAGCGTCTAACGTTGCGACATTTACTGGAAAATGAGCGATAGATTGTGCCCCGTCTATGGCAACAGGAACACCGTAACTGTGTGCAATTCTTATCAACTCTCCCACAGGAACAATCGTCCCCAGTGCGTTTGAAACATGGGTTGCTGACACAAATTTTGTCCGCTGATTAAAAAGCCTCTGATACTGCGTCAAAATTATTTGCCCATTTTCATCGACTGGAATCACTTTCAAAACTGCCCCAGTTTTTTGAGCTATGGCTTGCCAAGGAACAATGTTTGCGTGATGTTCTAAAGCGGTAACTATTATTTCGTCCCCTTCTTTAAGCAAGGGTCTGACAAAACTTTGAGCTATCAAATTTATCCCCTCAGTCGTTCCGCGAGTAAAAATAATATTTTCTGTCGACGGAGCCCCAAGAAAACGTGCAATTTTTGCTCGAGCGTCCTCATAAGCATCTGTCGAACGTGCCGCAAGGTCGTGTGCACCTCTGTGAACATTCGAGTTCTCGGTTTCATAAAAATATGTCAACCGTTCAATTACTTGCTTTGGTTTTTGCGTGGTTGCTGCATTGTCAAACCAAACCAAAGGCAAACCGTGAACACTCGTCGACAGGATAGGAAAATCTGCCCGAACATTCCTCAACGGAATATCACCGACAAAACCTGAGTAAGAGTTTTTTTGAGGAAATTTCTCTGACCCATTTCCAGCAATAGAACTCCCATCAGCACCCACAACAACAGGGCTATAGCCCCCTGCGTTTTGCGGATTTTGTATGTCGAAACTTTTGTCCCAAATTCCAGAAATATAATTTGAGAGTTCCTGCTCAAGATTTCTGTCTATGTTGTTTAAGCCGTCTCTATATTTTTGAATAGTCATAATATTCACCTACCTCAACATCCTCTAAAACAGCGATAGCGTCGTCTGCCAAAATTGCTGCTGAGCAGTAAACTGAAAGCAAATAAGAAGCCGTGCCTTCATCATTTATTCCACGCAAACGAACCGAAAGCCCTCTTGCTTGCTGACCCGGCAAATTCTTTTGATAAAGCCCGATAACCCCTCTCTTGTTTTCACCTGTCCTAACCAAAAGAATGTTCGTTTTTCCTCTTTTGCCTTTGGGAGTTTTCAGCCCGTCGACAAAAAGTTTGTCTGTCGGAATCAAAGGTATGCCTCTCCAAGTTATAAAAGTCCCGCCGTAAATGTTGACTGTCGGAGGAGGAACACCGCGTCTTGTGCATTCTCTGCCAAAAGCTGATATCGCTTTTGGGTGAGCCAAAAAGAATGACGGATCTTTCCAAACCTTGCTCAAAAGTTCGTCTAAATCGTCGGGCATAGGGCGGCCTGCGATTGTTTTTACTCTCTGCGACGGTGCAATATTTTTAAGCAAACCATAATCGTCATTGTTGACAATTTGGCTTTCCTGTCTTTCTTGAAGAGCAGCTACCGTAAGCGAAATTTGTTCAGCACTTTGATCGAAAGGCGAACTGTAAACATCAGAAATTTTTGTGTCGATATTTAGGATGGTGGAAATCGAGCTGAGCTTATGCTCACGAGGATTAGTTTGATATTCGACATAGCCTTGAGGAATTTCAGTTTTGTTTGGGTCTTGGCTGCACAAAACATCAAGAGGAGTATCCCCTTCGACGACTTTGTTTACACGATAAATTCCGCTATCAAGCCCCTTAAATTCCAAAACTCTTGTAAGCCATCTTGGTGTCAATGCGCCGTATTGCGGTGCGGTTTTTACAACATCAGCCAACTGCTCGGCTGCCTTGCGTCCTAATGCGTTTGTTTTAATTTCGTCTGCCATTTTACTTCTCCTTTTTGTGCAAATTTAATTGATGAAACTTTAAAATTCTTGCTCGAATTTTTTAGTAGAGCGGAGCCGACGGATCTACCTCAGCCCAGCCGTTTACCCCATTGTCAAGGTTAAATAATTTCCCTTTATAACCAGCGTTTTGCAAAAGCCTAATTGCAAAAACGCTCTTTTGACCTATCTTGCAAATAAAAATTGCATCGAGTTTTTCGTCCAACTCATTTTTGCGTCTCAAGAGTTGCCCGAATGGAATATATTTTGCTTGCGGAAACTTAAAAATTGCCTGCTCGTGCGGTTCTCTTATGTCGATAATTTGAACTTTCTTGCCTGCGTCTAAAAGTTTTTTTAGCTCAAGCGGCGAAATTTTATCCACTGGTTTTTCTTTAGTTTTTAGCCCGCAAAACTCCTCATAATCTATCAGCTTTGTTATCGTCGGATGATTTCCGCAGATGGGGCAGTTCGGATCTTTTTCAATCCGCAGTCGGCTAAATTTCATTTCTAAAGCTTCAAAAAGAAGAAGTTTGCCGATAAGCGGGGTGCCTGCACCGGTGATAAGTTTAATGGCTTCGACTGCTTGAATTGAGCCGATGATACCGGGCAGAACTCCCAAAACACCGCCTTGAGCACACGAGGGAACCAACCCCGGCGGAGGAGGTGCGGGCAGAAGACATCGATAACAAGGGCCCTCTTTTGCATAAAAAACACTCGCTTGCCCCTCAAACTGAAAAATGGATCCGTAGACATTTGGAATGCCGAGCAAAACGCAAACATCATTTACAAGGTAGCGAGTCTGAAAATTGTCCGTGCCGTCGATGATCAAGTCATAACCTTTTGCAATGTCTAAAGCGTTTGAGCTGTTGATGGTGCTGTTATAGGTAACAACATTTACAAAAGGGTTGAGGTCTTGAATTTTATCTTTGGCTGATGAGGTTTTTGGTCTGTCAATATCTTTTGAGGAATGAATTATCTGCCTTTGCAAATTTGATTCCTCAACGAAATCAGGGTCGACTAAGCCCAAAGTTCCGATGCCCGCCGCGGCAAGATATAAAGCTACAGGCGAGCCAAGCCCGCCCACCCCAACTATTAAAACTTTTGCGGCTTTAAGTTTTTTCTGCCCTTCGATATTTATTTCAGGCAAAATTAAATGTCTGCCGTATCGTAAAATTTCCTCTTTAGAAAGATCTGTAACTCTATCGTCTGAAATAATCCCGCTCATTTTTTATTTTCCTCCCGCAATTGCAGGCACCAGCATAACCGTGTCGCCGTCTTTAAGCGGAGTGTCTAACCCTTGCAGATTTTTGATGTTAGTTTCGCCCACAAAAATATTGATGAACGCCCGCAAAACCCCTTTCTCGTCATACAAATGTCTTTTTATGTCGGGGTAAACGTTTGCAAAATTGTCCACCGCCTCGCCAACTGTTTTCCCCTCTGCCTGCACTTCTTTTTTTCCGTCCGTGAAATTTCTCAACGCTGTTGGTATCAAAAGTGTAATAGCCATTTTTGCCTCTCAATATAAAATTAACTTCTCAACTCTTCTGAAATGAAAATTCGATTCTCGTCTAAAACCCAACTCGTCAGCTCTGTGGGCTTGCCTTTTTCGACGGAGATGATCGCATAGGAATAAAAAGGGAGTGCAAAATCCTCATCATACTTTGACGGCCGCGACGGGTGGTCGGGGTGCGAATGATAAAAGCCCAAAATATCAAGTCCTTTTTTTGCAATTTTAATTTCAACTTTAGCCAGCTCCTCAGCTGTTATCAGAAAACGTCGTCTTTGCGCCTCTCCCTTGCGTTCATTTCCTATCGGCAAAATTTCTTTGACATCACGAACATCGCCATCTAAAACGCCAATCAATGCTCCGCAACACTCATAAGGATAAGCCCTTGCCGCCTCATTTTTTATCTCTTCAATAGTTTCCAAACTTATTTTCAACACCCACCCCACCTTTACCTTGTCTTTGCCTTTGTCTTTGTTTTTGTTGTTTTTGTTGTTGTCGCCTGCCCGCCAGCCTGTCGGCGGATGGTCGTTTGCCCTTGTCTTGTCGTGGCAGTTACTACCCACTTGCCGTTGGTCGTGGTCGTTCACTAACCACTAACCACTAACCACTAATCACTGTCGTTCGGGTGGAACGCCCGCCGACTGGGTCGTTCCCTTTCTTTCCCTTTAGTTCCCTGATCCCTTTTGTTCCCTTGCCGTTTTGGTCGTTCCCTTTTGTTCCCCTTTATAATTGTATCGGCGGTTCGGGTATTCCGCCCGAAAATCGGGTGACCGTCACCTGTAGGGGAGGGTTTGAAACCCTCCCGCCCGCCATTTCCTCTTGGCGGGTTAAGAATGCCGTTAACGACAGGGGTTAGGATTTAGAGGTTAGGGAACGACCACGACCTCGACACTGCAAGCCTGTCCTGCAATTGTTAAAACAGCTCATAAATATCCCATATTTTTGTTTTTGTATACTCCAAATCTATGGTTACTATAATAGGTAAAACCATCATTCCATACGGCTCATTACCTGAACCGCACGAATTAAAAACCGCCCTTTTTTTCAACAAACTCGGCTACGATGTTGAGTTTTTAATCCCTCTCGACCAACCCAATAGAAAAACACCAGATATAAGAATGCTTGGGTTGGAATGGGAAATAAAAGCCCCAAAAAGCGACGGCAAATATAACATTCAACATTCTTTCAAAACGGCTCTCCGTCAATCACCCAACATAATATTTGATATGAGAAGAAGTTATTCACATGAAAACAAAAGCACTCGGCAAATCAAGAATTTATTTGATAGTTCAAAAATTGTTAAACGGGTGTTTGTTATAACGCAGTCC
>JAITBH010000074.1 GCA_031283745.1 Candidatus Ectomicrobium neotermitis
AAGCAGCATTGTTAATAGTCCCTTTCAAGAATGAAATCAGCCAAGCCCTCTAAAGCAATGGCTTTTTTGCCAAAAAACTTTATCTTGGACTTGGCTGTTTTTATGTGACGTGTTGCCAGTGCCCACGCTTTATCTTTTCCGTCTAAAGAAAAAGCTGTGAGCTTATTGTTGTCTTGGTCGCTCACTCTTTTTCCTAACTTTGTTTTGTCTTCAAAAACATAGTGCAGAGCTATGGTCAGATCTACAACACCCAAACTTGAGGCTAAGTGGCCCCCGGTTTTTGATATATCGTTGACGATTTTTTCTCTTATCTCCTCAGCAAGAACTGGAAGATCCTCTTTCCTGATATTTTTTAAGTCGGCAGAGCTGGAAATTTTTTCAAGCAGCATTGTTAATAGTCCCTTTCAAGAATGAAATCAGCCAAGCCCTCTAAAGCAATGGCTTTTTTGCCAAAAAACTTTATCTTGGACTTGGCTGTTTTTATGTGACGTGTTGCCAACTCCCACGCTTTATCTTTTCCATATAAAGAAAAAGCTGTGAGCTTATTGTTGTCTTGGTCGCTCCCTCTTTTTCCTAACTTTGTTTTGTCTGCAAAAACATCCAAAAGGTCGTCAGTGATCTGGAAAGCACAGCCGATATTGTTTCCATAACTTTCTAAGACTGCCAAACTTTTCTTATCAGCCCCGCTTAAAACTGCACCGACCTTCAAGGCTGCACTTATCAAGGCGCCCGTTTTTTGCAACTGAATGTATTTGAGTTTTGCAGAAAGTGTTTTCTTGTCTTTTGCTCTCCACTTTCCTGTCTCTACGGTGTCCTCAGTCTGCCCGCCTATCATTCCTTTATAGCCCGCATACTTGCTCAAAATCATCACTGCCTCAGCGATGTTTTTTTCCTTTGCGGTAGATTTTGCAATCAAGTTAAAACTCTCGGTTAAGAGAGCATCGCCGCATAAAACCGCAACAGCTTCGCCGAACTGTTTGTGGACTGTCGGTTTGCCCCGCCGAAGATCGTCATTGTCCATTGAGGGCAGATCATCGTGAACTAAAGAATAACAATGAACAAACTCCAAAGCCGCAGCGGCAGGTAAAACTCCGCTGATCTTTTGGCTAAAAAGTTGTGCCGCCAAAATTACAAGAGTTGGCCTCAACCTTTTTCCTCCGTTTAAGACGGCATAAGACATCGATCGAGAGATAAGAGATCTGTCTTTTGGCAGGTGGTTTTTGAGGGTTTTGTCTATGAGCTTTGCGTTTTTGTTAAGGCAGGCTAAAAAAATAGGCGCACTTGACGATTTGTTGTCCATTTCTTATCCCTTAAAATCTTCCCGGCTGACATCTAACCCCTTTACAATAAGGATTTCTATCTTTCTTTTTGCGTCCATAATTTTACTCCGACATTCTCTTGCTAACTCCATTCCTTCCTTAAAAAGTTCAAGCGATTTCTCTAAATCTGGAGAGCCGTTTTCCATCTCGTCAACAATCCTTTCTAACCTTTCAATGGATTTTTCAAAAGATATTTCTTTTTTCTGTGACATTTTACTCCTCCTTGTGAACTGTCTCGACCCGAGCATCAAAATTTCCATAGAAAACTTGAACATTTACTTTGGAGTTTGGCTCTAAGCCTTCAACGCTTTTTAATATCTTGCCGTCTTTATCTTTAACGATGGAAAAACCTCTTTCTAAAACTGAAAGGGGAGAAAGTATTTCAAGCTTTTGGAGATTGTGTTCAAGGTTAATCTCTTTTGACTCGGTCTGTTTCTTGATCAAGTCCTCAAATTTTTTCTTGAGATTGTTGATATATTCGATCTTGCCTTCATAAATTAAGCCGGGATTTGTCAAAGCTCTTGATGATGAAAGGTGGTTAAGATGGTTAAGTGCGTCATTGATAATTCTCCCCATTCTCTCAAGCAAAATTTCCCTCTGATCCAAAATAAAGAAGTTTGCTTTGATCATATTGTGTGCCGCATTTTCCGCAGCGACCGATGGAGTGGCAGCCCGCACATCTGCACAGAAATCCGCGATAGTGAAATCCGTCTCATGGCCTACACAAGAAATTATTGGAATGTCTGATGCCGCAATAGCCCGAGCAACTATCTCTGTGTTAAAAGCAGCCAGATCCTCAAATGATCCTCCGCCTCTGCCGACAAGCAAAATGTCGAGGTCTTTGTGATTTTTGTTGAGGTAGGCAATAGCGTTTGCGATCTCTTTTTCTGAGCCGGCGCCTTGCACTCTGGTGGGATAAATTAGGACGGAAATCACTGGAGCGATATCGTCTAAGACAGTCAAAATATCGTGGATCACTGCCCCGTCTCTTGAGGTTACAACACCTACTTTGTGGACAAGTGTGGGAAGCGGCTTTTTGCGTGCATGGTTAAACAGTCCCTCATCAGCAAGCTTATTTTTGAGCCTTAGAAAGCCTTGATATAAGGGGCCGGCACCTGTTTCTTCCATTCGATCGACGATAATTTGATAGTCCCCATTTTTGGGATAAGTGCTGACGCGTCCAAAAATTAAAACCTTCGCTCCATTTTCAGGAGTGAAGGTTAAAGATGGAATCATGTCTTGATACATCACTGCTCGGATATGAGAGTATTCATCTTTGAGATTGAAATAAAAGTGTCCCGAACTGTAGGACTTAAAATTTGAAATCTCTCCCTCAAGCCAAATTGCGGGAAAAGCGTCGCTTAGCAAACTTTTTATTTCAAGATTTATCTGGCTGACCGTATAAACAACTTCCCTACTCCTCCCGCCCTTCTTGTCATCATTTTCCAATTTCATTTACCTTTCCTTATGCAATTTTTATTGATGCCGATTGGTCGATTATATCACAGTCGGCCTTTTGGGCTTATCTTGTAAGAACTTCCTTGCCTCTTTTTTCAAGGACAACCAAAGAAATTAAGCGAAGACGTAAAAATTTAACCCTGTCTATTGTGTATTCCTCTAAAACTCCTTCTGCTCTCACCCAGGCATCTTTTTTGGGATAGGGTTTATCCCACACAACCTCAAAACCTGCCAAAGCGTCAGGGCCGCAACAGCCCGGTCCATATCTAAAAACTAAGCTGTGCGGCTCAGACCCATCATAAGAATCATATTGATCAAAAATTCCCTCATAGCTTATTGTGGAACCTAAATACGATTTCGGGTTTTGATAGACGGCATTTATTTGAGTGATAAAAAACCTCTCACCGATGACCAAGTCTTTGGCATAAACATTGACTGCCGTCGACACGATAAAAATTGCACTGCAGCATAAAGCAAAAAACTTTTTCATTTTTCTCTCCTTGATAAAACATCAGCCAAACAAAAAATCAAAAACATAATTATGTTTGCCCCGACTATGCTTGCCCCTGTGGGTGTTGCGTATAAATACGAAATAATGACACCAATAAAAAAGCAAACGCTTGAAATAAGGACTGACGAGATGATGACGCTCTTGAAGGTTTTACAAATTCTCATTGAAGTAAGTGCAGGGAAAATTATGAGGCTTGATATGAGTAAGGCTCCCATCATACGCATACCTAAAGAAATTGTGACGGCGGTCAAAACAGCTATGAGGGTATTGTATCTTTGTGCACCAAGACCGACAGCCCTGCTAAAATTTTCGTCAAAGGTTACGGCAAAAATCTTGTTGTAAAAAACAATGTAAGCGATGACGATTAAAACTGACAGCACTGCACTCAAATAAACATCGCTTATTGTCATAGCAAGAATACTGCCGAATAGATAGTTGCAAACATCGATTGTAAGACCTTTTGTCATCGATATGACTATCACGCCTATCGCCATCGCACTTGTTGACATCAAAGCAATAGAAGCATCGCCTTTAATTTTTGAGTTCTCGCTGACCCGCAGCAAAAGAAAAGCTGACAAAACCACTACGGGAATTGAGACAGCAAGCGGGGCAAGATTGAAAGCCGAGGCTATCGCTAAACTTCCAAAACCGACATGGGATAAACCGTCGCCTATCATTGAGTATCGCTTTAGCACCAAACTTACGCCGAGCAAAGATGCACAGATTGAGACAAGAAAGCCGACTATGACTGCCCTGACAAGAAAATCATAAGAAAACATTTCGACTAAAAGTTCAATCATTTTGCCCTCCCTTTATAAATGAGCGGGCAATATCAGTTTTTAAGTAATCCTCAACATCGCCAAAGAATACTTGCTTGTTTTCTAAGTGCAAAACTTTGCGGGCATTTGAGAGTGCATTTTCGACATTGTGCGATACGATTATTATCGCTATGCCCGCCCCGTTTATTGTTTTTAGAACCTCATAAAGGCTCTCCGTTGCGGAGGGATCAAGGCTATTGTCCGGCTCGTCTAAAATTAGGAGCTTGCCTGTCGAACACAATGCCCGCGCCAAGAGAACTTTCTGCTGCTGACCGCCCGAGAGTTCGCTAAAAGATTTGCGTTTTAGCTGCTCTATGCCCAAAATCTGCAAGTTTTTGTCGATAATTTTTTTATCCTTCCTATTGTAAAAAGGTCTAAGCCCCATTTTGTTGAGCCTGCCTGATGAAACAATCTCATAAACACTTGCTGGAAAGGTTTTTTGTATGACATTTTGCTGAGGAATATAGCCAATGTCTGCCCTGTCAAGCCCTCCGCTAAAAACAATCTCGCCTTCGAGAGGTTTTTTGAGGTTGAGCAAACCTTTAAGCAAAGTGCTTTTGCCCGAACCATTTCCGCCGACGATACATAAATAATCGGCGGCGGACAGTTCGAAATTGACATCTTTTAGGACGATGTTTTGCCCATAAGCAAAACTCACATTTTGGGACTTAATAATTACCATAACGCTTCCTTTAAGTTTTGAGCATTCTGCTTCATGATGTCTACATAGGTGATCCCGTTTTCAAAGTCAGTTTTTGAGACATTGTGGGCAGAGTGCAAGAGTAATTTTTTGGCTTTTGTGCTTTGTGTGATGATGTCGGCAATTTTCTCGTTTGAAAACTCGATATAAAACACCACAGGAATTTGTTCGGCCCTAACTTTATTGATGAGGAAAGCCACAGTCGCAGCTGATGCTTCTGTTTCTACCGAGCAGCCCGGAAAAGCTGCAAAGTATGTGAGCAAATACTCATCGGCAAAGTAGCGAAAAGGAAATCTGTCTCCAAAAATAATTGTTTTCCTCTTACCTTTAGCAACAATGTCCTTAAACACTGCGTCGAGTTCCTGTATCTGCTTAATATAGTTTTGGGCATTTTGCTTATAGAACTCGGCGTTAGCGGAGTCAGCTGCCTGCAGAGTCTCGCTGATAGATTTGACCATCGCTTGAGCATTTTTTGGAGATGTCCAAACATGCTCGTCATATTCACCCTCTTCCTCCTCCTCGCCTTCCTCTTCCTGCATACCCTCTACAACTTCCTCTTTAACAGGTTTAACAAGATCCATCAGTGCAATGATTTTTGTTTTAGAGGTGTCCATCGTAGACAAAATTCTCTTTACCCACTCGTCCGATTCTCCTCCGATATAGATAAACACATCGCTGTTTTGAATTTTGATGATGTCTTGCGGGGTTGGATCATAAGAATGGCTTTCCGAACCCGGTGCAAGGAGCATAGTCAAGTTGACTCTATCGCCTCCTATCGCTCTGACAAAATCATATTGAGGGAAAATCGTTGCAACGACTTTCAATTTTCCATCTGAAACTTCTGCTTCTTTTTTTGACCTTCCAAAACTGATGAACAACACAAAAACAATGGCTATAGCCAAAACTATGATAACAGCCTTTTTCATATCAATCTCCTTTTTTTCGAGCCTAAATTTTGATTTTTTGTGAGGGACAACGGGGGAGATCAAGTGTTAAGGATAGTTTTTAGCTGAACTAAGGTAGTTTTTTTGCTGATTATCGATGGGATTTGAATGGATTTGATTCTTAGGAAAAACATCAAGGACGCAAAAAAGGTGGAAATGGTTAATGGGAGGGCAAAAAGGCGGAAGGTTTTGTTTACGATTTGACGCATAAGTGCGCATACTTGGCAATCCGGGCCGGTGCAGCAGTGTTTTCCTTTGACCACAACAAAAACGGTTGAAGCTGTCAGCAAAACCACAAGGGTGAGGGCAAGCATTAAAGGTGTTAGGTTCGTCTTTCTCATCTTTTATCCTAATTGCAAGTATAAACTTCCCAAATTTCTGCGTCTAAAATACACAACTCGCCCCATAACGGCAATCACCCCAATCATTATTTCAAAGCCCACAGCAGTCAAATTAACGTTTTGCTGAAGTTTTTTGAAGAGTTTCTAAGGCTTTGGCACGTTCAGCCGGGCTTAACTTATCGACATCTTTGAGGCTTATCTCCATCTTTTCCCACTTGGCTGCCTCTTGGAGATCCTGCTTAACCCCGATCTTTTTATCGCCTTTGGCATAGATATTATAGATGTTGTTTTGAGCCTCAACATTTCCACTGTCTGCCGCCTCTAAAAATAGCTGGAAAGCCTTTTTTGGATTTTCAGTTGTCCCGTGTCCGCGATAATACATCACCCCAAGTGCATATTTTGCTTTGTCATTTCCTTGATAGGCGGACTTTTGAAACCACACAAAAGCCTCTTTGTAATCTTTTTGCGGATTGTCCTTAACATAGGGGTTATAGTATCTCAAACCCATCTCAAACTGTGCTTGGGCATTACCTTTTTCGGCTCTGTCTTTTAGGGCATCGGGTTTTGGTTTTGGCTGTGGTTTTGGTTGTGGAGCTTTTGCGGCAGGTTTTTTAGCTACCACGGGTGCTTTAGCTTTTGGCGGCTGAGGGGCAGCTGGCGCTGGCACCGGCACCTGTGCTATTGCAGGTGCTTGTGTTTGTGCTGGTTCTGGTGTTTGTGATAAGCCCAGTGCATCGACCTCTTTTTGAACTCCGCTGAGTGCATTTAATGCCAACTTTGCCTGTTCGGCGGGCGTTCCCGTTCCAAGCGAGGCTTTTTGATACCACTGCGTTGCCTCTTTGATATTGATGGGAACACCATCGACACCCTTTTCATATATCTTGCCGAGATTTAGTTGAGCCTGCGTCGACCCCGCTAACCCCGCTTTTTTATACCAGTTTGCCGCTTCGATATTATATTTCGATCTATTCTCGCTATTGGCCTTAGCAGCCTCTTCATAAATACCGCCCAAAGTGAGTTGAGCCTGAGAGCTTCCTCCATTTGCTGCACTCAAAAGCCATTTAAATGCCTCGCGATTGCTTTGAGAGACATCGATTGTGCCGGTTTTATACATCAAGCCCAATTGATATTGAGCCAAAATGTCTCCTCTTGCTGCACTTCTCTCAAAAGGGGCAGTGGGACCGTTGTCGACAATCGTTTCGGTGGTGAAAATTGCAGCCTGCACTGGGGCAATGCGTCTTTGTGCATACATAAAGTCCAGTTCGGTTTTTGCGGCGATATGCCCTTGCGATGCCGCTTTAGACAAATATCTGACCGCCTCGACATCATTTGCAGACTGCCCAAACAACTCGTCCTTATATACCTTCCCAATCTCATATTCAGCGTCCATATCCCCGGCATCAGCTGCTTCCTTGTATAGGTTGAAGGCAAGTGCATAATTTTGCTCGACCCCTAAACCGTTTTGATAGAGGCGGGCTAAGTTAAATTTGGCTTTTAAGCGGCCTTTGTCTGCTGCTCTTTGATACCACAAAGCTGCCTCCGTATAACTTTTTTGCGTCCCGATGCCCTCTTCATACATAAGCCCAACATTGAACTCCGCCTCCGCATCTCCCTGACGGGCAGCCTTTTCATACCAAAATAAAGCTTTTGTTAAATTTTTGGCGACCCCTTTGCCGGATTTGTAGAGCCTTGCGATATCTATTTGTGCTGGAATTGACCCCTCATTTGCAGCTTTTTCATACCAAAACGCAGCCTTTGCATTGTTGACAGGAACCTCAAAGGCACCCGCTTCATAAATATTGGCAGCCCTCAGCTGGGCGGCAACATAGCCCGCATTGCCTGCTTTTTCATACCAGAAAAGGGCAGTTTTATAATCGGGAACCGCATCGCCCGCATGAATTCTGGCCTCTTGATACTTATCGCCAACTTCAAACATAGCCTCGGGCACTCCGCTGGCTTGAATAAAAAGCTCCTCATCTTCTGTTTTTTGGATGGACATATTCTTGACTGCATTGGCTGCTATCGTGTGATTTAAGGCAACTGCCTTCTCAAACCACTGAGTAGCATTGACAGAATCTCCACGCCGCAAATAAATGCTGCCCAGATTAAACATAGCCTCGGGATTATCTTTTTGTGCTGCTTGGGTATATAAATTTATCGCTCCATCAATATCTTTTTTTGTGCCGTAACCGTTTTCAAACATAAACCCGAGCAAGTATTGACCATCTGTATATCCGCTATCTGCCGCAGCTTTATACCACTTGACTGCCTGCTTATCGTTTTTCTTTACCCCGTCGCCTGCATAATACATCTGACCTAGACGAACTTGAGACGCAAGGTCTCCGCTCAGTGCTTTTTGCTCGACTTCTTTAAAATCGGCTCCCCAAACATTGGCAGTGATGATAGTTACAGCTGCCGAAATAACGATAATTTTAATGCCTCTCATGATTTTCTCTCCTTTAACCCGTGAAATATAGCCCTTTGCTATTTAATCCATATTGATAAAACGAATTTTTGCATCTATGTCTGCTACCCACAAATCGTCTAACAGTCCAAGCCGCTTTTGTGCAAGGAAACTTCCTTGTGCTGCAGCTCTTGAATATAACCTCAAAGCTTCGTCGAGATTTTTGGGGATATCCCCCAGCCCAAACTCCGACATTTTCCCCAGATTATAAAGTGCTTCCGTATTTCTTAAAAGTGCAGCCGTCTTGTAAAAACGCCCCGCTACCATTTGGTCTGCCTTAACTCCAAGCCCCCAGAAAAACATATCCCCCGTTTTAACCTGTGACCGGGCATTAACTATATCCTTAGCATCCACATAATACCCATCAAACGCCTCTCTAAAAAGAACTTTTGCCTTGTCTTTATCTTGGGCAGTTCCCTCACCCAAGTCTGTCATTATTGCTCTTACAAACTTTGCGTCTAAATCCCCATTGTCGGCAAGAACGTTTATCAGGCTTATGTCTGAGGGCAGATTTTTTGAGGCTCTTAAAATTATCAGCTGAGCCATTTCATAGCCCTCCACATTTCCCTCATCTGCTGCAAACAAAAACCATTTCAATGCCTCATCAATGTTTTGCACCGAACCCGTCCCCTTGTAATACATACGTCCAAGCATATACTGGGCTTGACCGTTTTTAGTTGACCAGATCACCTTTTGGGGCTGCGGGGCTTGAGGTTCAATTTTTACTGCCTCTTTTATCTCTACGGTTTTAACACCTTGCGGTGTATCGATAAACTCATCGATTATGGTTCCAACAATAGTTTGAGGTGCTGGCTGCCTTTCTTGAACCTGACCTTGCGGCGCTGGCTGAATTTGCTGAGGAGCCGGCCGAACTTCTTTGACCGTTTCAACTTCAACAATAACTTGCGGCGTCGACCGCCTTTCTTGTGCCTGAACTTGCGGCACCGGCTGAATATCACGGGTTCTGTTGATCCATGCGGGCAATTCCTCACCTTTGGCAACTGCTATTTCTACATTTTGGGCTATGGGTGCGTTTACGACAGTCTCTATTGCCGCCTGCTCATCTAAACCTGCCTTTTTAATCGGAGATGAGGACTGATTGAAAGCGGTGAGGGATTTCCACTTGCGGCGAATATTATCGATGAAACGATCTCTGTTTTCAGGCCAGTTAATTTGAAAGGTGCTTTTTGGTATGTGGGGAATCCTCTCTTGATAAAAAGCCGCTACGGAGCTGACTATCCTTTCATTTGCTTCCCTGATGAGAGAATTTTGCTGCAGTGAATAGGGCGGCTTATCTGAAAAGTAGACAAAAAGTGCACTGAAAATTGCGACCGCCGAGATCAAAATAAGCTGAATTGCCTTATCCCCTGACGACATATCGGTATTACCTTTGAACCTGCTGAGATAGTATGAGGGTATAAAAAGGTAGATCAAGATGACCAATGCCCCTATCGGCCCAAGCAGCAAAAGTAGGAGCCAACGGCTTGAAAATCCTGCGTCGTGGAGCCGACGAACAACCAAAGACCAAAATGGGAGGACTGAAAAAATTGCAATGACACCAAAAACAATCAAGCACCCCTTTAACTCAAGTCCCCCTGCCGACAAGAGAAACATCAAAATCAGGACAAAAATTCCCCACAGGAATGCAAAGCACAGCAGTTCTCGTCTTTGAGCGCATTCCTTGAAGTCGCAATAATGCTTGGTAAAAATGTCAAAAAAATACCTTTTTATCGCTCCCATATGTTTTTCCCTTATTTGATTTTCACTCGACGAAAATATCGACCCTTCTGTTTATGCCTCTGCCCGAAGTGCTGTCTGCGGATGGAGTGGAATGTCTGGAACCAAAACCTGTCGCTTCTATCTTTGATGGGGCGATTCCATTGTTGACGAACTCATTTAAAACACTATTGGCACGATTTTGAGACAGCCTCAAGGCTACCCCTCTTTCCTCAACTCCATCAGCATGAGTCTCTATAACTATCCGGACAAAATCATTTTGCTTGATGAACCCCGCAATCTCTCTGATACTGGTTTTATCTACCTCAGACAAAGCTGCCGACCCCTCATCAAAAAGCCCGAGCATATAGCGGGAACCTTTGACATTGTCTTTTTTCACTCTGTCCTCAACGGTTGTTCTTACTATCTCTTGGGCAACTTGTTCGTTGCCTGCTGATAGCACTGCCTCAACTTTTGCAATGATTTCTGACTGCTGCTCTGGAATTTGAGCAACCCAAGCGGCCATTCTGGCAGCTTCCGCTTCCTCTTTATAATAAAACGGCTCGGCAAACCTAAAACGCAACCCTATGCTCCCCAAATAACCGAGACCTTTTGCCCCAGTCTCGATGGAAATGTTCCCGTAAACTGAAATTTTCCCGCTTAAATCTATATCTGTCCCCGCACCTAAACCCCAGAAAACTGGGCTTTCCTTGTCTGTTTTAATTTTCATCAGGGACTCTTTGTCCTGTGAAAACGCAATGTCAAACTTTTCCTCATTGCCCATCGTCAAAAAGCCGACATAGGGTCTGACATTCCACTTAACCTTGCGCTCGGTTCGGGCAATCTCGACACCCCAGCGGTTTTCTACCCTTGTATATGAGTGGGCTGCTATATCTAAATTCGACAAGCCTCCATCTTTTTCCTCAATTTTTCCATTGTTTGCTAAGCCTCCGCTAAGCAAGACAAAAGGACGCAGCTTGAAATGTTTAGCGTTTACGACATTGTAAGCGGCTTCGATGGCAAATCGAATGCTTTGAGTGTTAAAAGAACTTTCGGGCTTTTCTTTGAGCGCCTCTATATTACGGTGAATTTCATAACTCTGAATACCTCCGCTCAAAGCACCTTTTAATTCAACAGCAGAGATTGTGTTATGCGAATAAATACCTGCCTCGATATCGCTCATAGAGCCCGAAGCAGTTCCCTGGCTTAAACCCCAATTTCCATAAGAAATAAACACTCCCAAGTTGTCCAAAATTCCAGCCCCTGCCTGAATACCTCCAAAAGAACTGTCAAAAGCTCCAAGAGAGTTGTCGGGGTTGTCCACATTAACTTTGCCAAATGCACCGTTTGTCCAAACACCCTTCTCAGGCTGTCTATTTAAGACACTGTTTACAGCATTCGGGCGAGCAGCGAGCGTCAAGGCGTTGGCAGTAAAGACACCGCTCAACTCATCAAGCATTATCTTGATTTTTTCATTATCCATCGTTTCAGCCTTCTTAAAAATGCGATCAAACTGTGCTTTCTTGCCAACAATTTCCCAAACCTGATCTTGGTTTTCCGTTGCGGCAAAAGGAATATTGTGTTCAATACCTATCGATAGGTAAACCGAGCCATCCGCCGCATAAATCACATCAATATCTCTCTTTTCGATGGCTGCCCCCCTTGAGGAAAACCCTGTTCCATTTGGTTCGGGGCGGGGATAATTGCTGAAATTGCCTTCCATAGTTCCCTCTGAGAGAATAATCGGCACATACATATGCCCAACGCCAAGTGTATTGATTATCAAAGCTCCTGAAATATAGGAGTCTCCCGCCATAATCACATCGCTATAACCCTCTTCAAGATTTACCCCCATTATCCAGTCTCCATAGAGATAAAGGGAACCGGCGGTAATGCCTACGCCGTCGGTTTTGTTCTCACCATAAGTAGAAAGCGTCGTGCCTGTTGAGATTATCAGCTCCTTAGCCTCCAAACTTTTTATCTGCACAACGGAAAGGTCTCCTTCGTCAACAGTAAGACTGCCGTCTATAGCGACCTCGCCTTTTAAGACAAGCGGTGCAGCTCCCCTTTTGATTATTTGACCGCTGTTTTCAACTGTCAATCCGCTTTCAAAAGATACTGGGTTGTTGTCGGCTATGATTTCCACTCTTGAGGCGTTGACATAAAGGTCATTGCTCTTATTTCCGCTAAAGACTACCGGGAAACGTGCACTGTTGATTGTTAAGGTGGACCCCTCGGTAACAGTTATCGCTCCGTTTGCTGGATGTGCGAAGTTCTTGACACTTATATTGTCTAATTCAATATTCATATTCTTTATGATGAAGCCCCCAGAAACATTATCGCCCGAGAGTGTG
>JAITBH010000138.1 GCA_031283745.1 Candidatus Ectomicrobium neotermitis
TTTTAGTGTTGTCTATGCTATACCAAAGGGCTATTCCCAAAATAAAAAACAGGACAATGTAAATTTTGACCAAGAATGATTCTTTGTAGTTGTCTCTCTTTTTGCCCACTCTCAAACTCCTTATTTTTTCGGCATAGTTTTATCTATTTTGTCGACTTCCAATTTGTTGGATTTTTCTTTGACTGCCTTTTCCTCTTCTTTAAGTTTCTTTGCATTTTCTGCTTCCTGTTTGCGTTCTTCCTCTGCAGCTAACTTGTCGGCATCGAGTGCCTTTGAGGAGCTGATATATTCTTTAACCCTTCCGCCATTGGTGATATCGATTGCCCTCTTTAGAACATCATCTTCAATTTTTATCGTTTCAATTTTTGCGACTGTAACTGCCGCTGTTGTGACGGCAACGGCGCCTGTTGAAATCTCTATGCCTGCTTTATCGGCTCTTTCTTTGTCTGCTTGTGCCTTGCTGATAATCTCAATTTTGTTTTTTTGCGGGTCCATAAACACTTTATTTGAGTCGACATAAAGCCGAATTTCGTCCTCGATGGAAAGCTTAAATTCAATATCGGGCGTTATGCCGTTTCTGTCGTTTGGTCCCTCGCCGCGAACTATCGGTCTGCCTGATGGCAAATAGTATTTGGCTATCGTAAGCCTCAAAGCTGTGCCGTCTGAGAGCGGCAAAATTGTCTGGACGCTGCCTTTGCCGAAAGTGTTTGCACCTAAAATTAAAGCCCTCTTAAAATCTTGGAGCGAGCCTGAGACAATTTCTGATGCTGAGGCTGAGCCTCTGTTGACTAAAACAATCATAGGTTCTTGCCCATATTTAGCACTGCCCGTCGTGTAGTATTCTTGCAAGATCTTTTTGTGCCTGCCTCTTGTGGTAAGCGTTACGGTTTTATCTTTGACAAACATACTGATGATGGCTATCGCCGAATCGACAAGCCCGCCGGGATTATTGCGGAGGTCTAAAATTATCCCTTTGATTTGCCCCTGCTTTGAAAGATCGTCTAAAGCCTGCTCGATGTCGCGGGCGCTTTGAGCGTTAAACTCAGAGAGCCGCACATAAGCGATACCATTATCAAGAAGAGCGGAACGAACACTGATGATTTTTATTTTGTCGCGTCTTAGGACAAAGTCGATAGGTTCAGGTGCCCCGTCCCTCAACATCGTTACCGTAACCCTCGTGCCGAACTTCCCTTTCATCAAACTCACCGCTTCCTCAACGGTCATATTGACTGCAGATTTTGAGTTGATCTTGTAAATTTTGTCCCCCGGCAAAATGCCTGCATTGTATGCGGGAGAATCTGGAATTGGGGAGACAACCGTCACATATCCATTTTTTGCAGCTATCTGAATTCCTATCCCGCTAAAGGAACCCTCCGTCTCACTTTTCATATCTTTATAAGCCTTTTCTTCCATATATTGGGAGTAAGGATCGAGAGTGCCGACCACACCTTTTATCGCCCCAACTGCCATATCGGGAGTATCTTTGCCGTCGACATAATGCTCGTTTATCAGCTCCATAACATCGACCATAATTTTTAATTTATCGTAAGTCTCGTCTGCTGCATAAACAGGAGACACAGACAAAGTCAGTGCAAAAAACAATGTTAAAAGCACTACGAGTTTTGAGATTTGTTTCATCATTTTATCCTCTTACAAATGTAATTTATTTTCTTAACCATAATATCGGATTAACAGGATCGTCGTCCTTTCTTATTTCAAAATACAAAACACTGTCGTCGCCTGTGCCAAGCTTTCCCACCGGCCGCCCTTGCTTAATTTTTGCACCGTTTTTAACAGACACTTCACTTAGCTGCCCGTAAACTGCAAAAACTGCACTGTGTTCAATTATCACGACGCGCCCGTAAGAACTTATTCTACCGATAAAAACGACTGTTCCGTCTGCTGCACTTTTTACTTCTGCTCTGTTTGCTGCTTTAATTTTTATGCCATTGCTGACAACAAAAGCGTCAAGGTCGGGATGATGGTTTCTGCCGAAAGGCAAAACAACAACGCCGTTGACAGGCCATATCAAAGTCTGACTGCTGCTTGGTGTTGATTTAGGGGGCGAATAAATTGCTGCGGTAGGTTTTGGACTTATGGTCTGCGTTGCTTTTATTTCGGCTGCCCTACGTTGCCTCTCCTTTTGTTCTTCCAACTCCCTACGTTTTTTGCTTTCAGCTATTAAGTTGTTGATGACGCCTTGCAACTCTTTAGCACTTGCGTTTAATTGTCTAATTTCTGCCTCAGCCTGCTTTCTCTTGTTTGATGTTGTCTTAACAAGTTTATTTTTTTCCTCTATCAACCTTTTTCTTTCTTCATTGACTGCATTTTCTTTTTTGCCCAATGTTAAAAGTTCGTTTTTAGTTTTTTGCCACCTTAAAATTTCTTGAGAGGAGACCGCTACCTTCTTTTTTTCATTTTCAAAATTGGACTCTTTGCCCTCAATTCCTGCTTGCATAATTTTGTATGCGACGGGGTCTTTCCAATAATCTGTCGAGATTGTCATTTTGTAGTAAACGGAAACCTCATCTGAAATGGTCTCATTAAGAATGTCGCTTTGGCGGGAGGCTGTGTCATATTTTTCAGATGCAACGCCCACCTTTACTTCTGCTGCTTTAATTTGAGAGGCAATATCTTTGAGCTTTGTGTCGGCATTGCTTATGAGCTTATCAAGCCTTTCAACCTCTCTCTTAAAATTTGCTTCGTCTTTAGCGAGCTGATTTTTCTCACGTTCTTTTTGCTTGATGGATTGTTGGACGGAGGCAAGTTTTCGCTCTTGAGCGCTGATGTCTGTTCCTTGCCCAAAGCCCGTGCAAACAAAGAAAAACATTAAAGCTGATATAACCGTAATGTGTTTCATCTATTGGCTCGTCAAAGTTGTTGCAAAGGTTGTAAACGGTATCGCTAAAAGAGCAGAGATTTGGTCGACAGTCAAAGCATAGTTGATATATGCACTCAAGCCCTGCAAAAGCCAAAAACCTGCTATCGCACCGATAAAACATATGCAAAAAGAAAGCAGGAACTTTTTCCTCTTTTCTTTTGCTGCAAACATAAATATCACAAACTCAATCAAGAAAAGAGCTGCAAAAGCCCCTGCCAGAATATATCCCGCCTTTTGATAAAACTTTAGTTTCTCTTCTAAGGCTATAAACTGCAAAAAAGCCGCCTTATCAAAGACCAACTCGTCGACAGACTCCATTCCATAAAAAGCATCCTCAATCGTTTTTAGTGCTTGCGCCGTCAGGATTGTTGCTGGAGTTGCGACGATATAAGACTGGAAAACGGTGGCAACATTAGGAACAGAAACATTGCCTAAGAAAGGATTTTTCTCGACGGCTCTTTTGTAAACCTCATTTGAGGGAACATACTCTACGATGTCGAGAAGGTCTAAGTTGCTTATGTTTTGAACTGTTGCATTTTCGATCTCAGACAAGTTTTTGTTTAAGAAAATATGGAAGTTGAGGTCTGCATAAAGAGAGGCGGCGCGGTCTTTTTCCTGAAAAAACATATTCATTGTTAAGACTGCCCCGGCACAAAGAATTGCAGCCGCCGTAAACTTCAAAAAACGCACAAAAAAATCGAGAAATTTGCTCTCCTCTTGCTCATCATCTTCCATCTCTATGACAATTTCTTCTCGGGTCTCCTCAAAAGTTTCAAATGCGTCCAACTCTTTTGTCTCGCCTATTTCTTTGCCTGTCTCTATCTCGACAGCCTTGCCCGCCTCTTGCTCGATACCCTTGTCTGTTCTTTCGTCCACTGCACCCTCCTGTGCTTACCTATATACAGTTTCGTATTCCTTTTTTGAGATCAAATACTGATACATCTCTTGATAATACTCGACGGAATCATCCCAAGTAAATTTTGAATTGAAAGCATTTGTCATCAACTGCACCCACTGATGTCTATCATTGAAAACTTGTGCGGATTTCAAAATTGTTTCAACAAAATTCTCGCCATAGGTTATGTTGAAAACAAAACCGTTGCCCTCGCCTGTCTCGCTGTTGAAAGATTGTATCGTGTCAGATAAGCCGCCGGTGCGGTTGACGATAGGAATTGCACCATAAGTTAGTGCAA
>JAITBH010000082.1 GCA_031283745.1 Candidatus Ectomicrobium neotermitis
ACTTTGCAAATCTGTCTTTGAAGAACTTCCCATCAATCACTTTTAACCAAATTCCCTAACTTTTACTGACTCAAAAGAGCGTTAAAACAATTTCTTTCCTATCTTTTTGACTGCTACTCTGTCAAGCCGACTTTTATACTAAAACCCTCACAAATTCAGGGCTATTTTTTGTATATAATGCTCACTCTTTAGCTCAAAAACAAGGGGGTCGTGGATATGTGGATAACTAAGTTTTTTGAGACGGTAAAAAGGTTATTTGCGGGCAAAATTTTTAGGTCAAAAGAGATCAAAAAAGAGCCTTGGACTTCCCGAGCTGAGGGTATAAGGCGGGAAAATGAGGCAGTAAAACTCTTAAAAAAGCGGGGTTATAAGATAATAGAGAGGAATTTTCGGGCTTATAAGGGTGAAATAGATATAATTGCAAAGCACAAAGGGGCATATGTTTTTGTAGAGGTCAGATATAGAAGCTCGACTTTTGCAGGCGCCCCCGTAGAAAGCGTCCGCAAAGCTAAGCAGCTCAAAATTATAAAGACGGCATTGGTTTATATAAAAAATCATCGTTTGCAAGATAAAGATATTCGTTTTGACATAGTTGCTTTATCCCCGCAGGGGGCCGAAGTGTTTGAAAACGCCTTTATAGTCAAAAATAAGCGCTTCTTCGTATAGAGAAGGGCAGTTTTTGACATTTTGAGCAGGTAAAAAAGGAGGGAGTATGGAAGTTTCAGAGTTACTTAGATTGAGCGGAGTAGTAATTGTAGTGCTGGGTCTTTTGTTTAAGTTCAACCCCTTATTGGTCGTCTTGGTCGCGGGAGTTACGACTGGTCTTGTTTCCCACTTGTCTTTGGTTGAAATTTTGGAAGCGATAGGCAATGCTTTTGTCTCAAACAGAGCAATGTCTATGTTGGTTTTAACTTTGCCTGTTATCGGCATATGTGAACGTTATGGTTTAAGAGAGCAAGCCGAACATGTCATCAAAAAGATCGCCGCAGCGACAACGGGACGTGTTATCTCTTTATACATTCTCATCAGGCAGGCAACAGTAGCAGTCGGCTTAATTATCGGAGGACATCCCGCTATGGTCAGACCTTTAATTTCCCCAATGGCTGAAGCGGCGGCGGCAGCTAAAAGTATAAAGGAACTGCCCCCATCTTTGGTGGACAAAATCAGGGGAATGGCAGCCTCAAGCGAGAACTTAGGCAACTTTTTTGGGCAAAACATTTTCCCCGCAGCCGGAGGCGTCATTTATATCGTAAGCACGATGTCTAATGCCGGCATAGTTATTGAGCCAATAGATGTGGCTTTATGGTCTATACCTACAGGCATAGCAGCTTTGATAGTGGCGGTGGCAAGGTATATGGTGTTTGATAAACAAATCAGCAGAGAAATAGAGAAGTTAGGAGGTGCAAAATGAAAGCATTATTGTCTGCCATAACTCTTGAACATCTTTACCTCAGTGCCGGCATTGTTTTGAGAATTTGTGCGATTCAGTCAGTTGCTGACAAGAAAAACCCTCACCGCATAGGCACGGGGCTGTTTTGGCTATTGTTTGGTTTAACCTTTCTAACAGGCAATTTCATCGATCCAAAAGCCGATCCTGCCATAAATCGTCCCTACTATATAGCGGCGGGGTCTATGGTTGTAGCGATGACTGCCATTGCTTGCCTCAAGAAAATAAGCGTGGGCTTTTATAATGAGTCCACTAAAACTCAAAAATTGGAATACAGGGCAAGGTTTGGTAACGCCATTTTTATCCCTCTTTTGATCATTCCTATAGTGATTTTCAGTCTTTCCATCGCTTTTAAGATAAATGCCTTGATAGGTCTTGGTATAGGGGCAGTGATAGGTTTTATAATTGCAATATGTATGACCCGGCCAAAAGCTGTTCAAATGTCTAATGAAGGACGCAGGGTTATAGACGCTATCGGCTGGGCAATCATTTTGTCTCAGTTCTTGGCTGCACTGGGCTTTTTGTTTAACAAAGCAGGTGTTGGAGAAGTTATAGCGGTTTTGGTCAGCTCGGTGATTCCTGAAAACAGCTACTTGATGTCAGTCGTAGCTTATGCCTTAGGCATGATGATCTTTACAATGATAATGGGAAACGCTTTTGCTGCTTTTGCCGTCATAACCACGGGGATAGGCATACCCCTTGTCATCAACCTTTTTGGGGCAAACCCCGCAGCAGTTGGGGCTTTGGCTATGGTTGCAGGGTATTGCGGAACTTTAATCACGCCGATGGCAGCTAATTTCAATGTTGTTCCTGCCGCCCTTTTAGAGATGAAAGATAAGAACGGAGTCATAAAAGCACAGCTGCCGATGGCTTTGATAATGATAATCGTCAATATCATCTTTATGTATATTTTCGGGATGATTAAGTAGGAAAGGAGGAAAAAATGGCAAAACTTTTGATCACAGGATTTGAGCCTTTCGGAGGGGAGTCCATAAACCCTGCTCAAGAAGCAGTAAGGAAGTTTGAAGGACGCAAGATAGCGGATATAGACATCGAGGTGCGTTATTTGCCGGTAGTTCATGGAGGCTGCTGGACAAAACTTGAAGGTTACATCAAAGAGGTTAAGCCCGACATCGTTATAAGTGTAGGTCAGGCATCGGGCAGATTAGACATTAGCCTTGAGAGGGTAGCCATCAATGTTGACGATTTCCGCATACCCGACAACAGCAATAAGCAGTTCATCGATGAGCCGATAGTTAAAGGGGGACCTGTCGCATACTGGAGCACCCTTCCTATAAGAAATGCACTCAACTCTCTCCGTGCCTCAGGCGTTCCCGCTTCCATATCAAACACAGCTGGAACCTATGTCTGCAATCATCTTTTCTATAGGCTGATGGACTACATAGCACAAGACAATCAAAACATTCGCGGCGGTTTTATTCATATTCCATTCTTGCCCGAACAGGCGGCAAAGTTTCCGGGCCAGCAGCCGAGCATGGGTATGGAGACGATTTTGAAGGGTCTTGAGCTGATCATAAAAGCTTGTGCTGCATAGAAAATGGTCAACAAAAATGTTTTTTTGGGTTTGGGGTCAAATATAGGGGACAGAGGGGCTAACTTAGAGATGGCTTTATCGCTGCTTGCGGGATTTGGCTATATTAAAATTGAAAAAATCTCCTCGTTTTATGAAACCGCCCCGATAGGTCCTGACCAAAGGAACTTTTACAATGCAGTTATTAAATGTTCGACACAGCTTTTCCCCCATTGCCTGCTTTTTGTCATCAAAAACATCGAGCAGGTGATGGGGCGTAAAAAAACTATCAGATGGGGCAGCAGGATAATCGATATAGACATCTTGTTTTTTGGAAATGAAAGTTTAGTTAGCCCAAATCTGACCATTGCACATAAAGAAATAGGAAATAGGCTTTTTGTTTTGATACCGCTATCAGAAATTGCACCCCGTTTTAAGTTCCCATCAACAGGCTGCACTATAGAAAGCTATCTAAAACAGCACTCAAAAGCTCTAAAAAGCCAAAAAGTTTCTATCGTCAAGTAAAAAAAAGGAGACAAAGATGCCTAAAACAATACCTCAAATAATTCAAAAAAAAGCTGCAGGCTTAAAAATTTCAATGCTTACTTGTTATGACTATTCTATGGCGAGGCTTTTTGCCCAAACAGACCTCGATATGATTTTGGTAGGCGACTCGCTTGGAAATGTAAAACTGGGCTATAAAAACACCTTGCCCGTGACGGTCAAAGATATGATTTATCATGCAAAATCAGTCAAAAGGGGCAATGACAAAGCCTTGATAGTGTGCGATATGCCATTTATGTCCTATGAAATATCAGCTCACGAGGCACTCAAAAATGCTGGGGAGATAATCAAAAAAAGCGGGGCAAATGCAGTCAAAGTTGAAGGGGGGGCAGAAATAGCTGGGACAGTAAAAGCTTTGACCGATGCCAAAATTCCTGTTATGGGCCACTTGGGTTTGACCCCTCAGGCGGTCAACAAGTTTGGAGGGTTTAAGGTTCAAGGACGCGGCGATGAGGCTCAAAATAAGTTGATAAGCGATGCAAAAGCCTTAGAGGAGGCAGGATGTTTTTCAGTGGTTTTAGAGGCAGTCCCTCAAGATTTGGCAAAAAATGTCAGCCAGATACTGGAAATTCCTACCATCGGCATAGGGGCGGGCAAGTTTTGCGACGGGCAGGTTTTGGTTAGCGACGATATGTTGGGTGTTTTTGAGGACTTTACACCAAAGTTTGTTAAGCAATATGCAAACCTTTCGTCCATAATAAGGCAGGCAGTCGATACCTATATAAAGGAAGTCAATGACGGCACCTTCCCCGCAGAAGAGAACTCATACAAATGAAGATAATTAAAAAACCCAGCGAGCTTAAAAAAATAGCCCTCAAACACCAAAAAGCCCGCGACCAGATAGGCATAGTTCCCACTATGGGTGCACTCCATGAGGGGCATATATCCTTAATAGAGCAATCCTGCCGCAACGACGATATAACCATAGTCTCCATTTTTGTAAATCCCACCCAGTTTGGACCTAATGAAGATTACCTCAAATATCCCAGACCTTTTGATAAGGACCTCGCTGTCTGCAAAGCCAGCCACGTTGACTATGTTTTTGCCCCCAGCGTCAAAGATATGTTTGGCGCTGACCATAAAACCTTTATTGAGGTTTTTGATATGCAGGATATTTTGTGCGGGGCGACAAGAAAGGGGCACTTTAGGGGGGTGGCTACTGTTGTTGCTAAACTTTTTAACCTTTCGATGGCAGACAATGCTTATTTTGGGATGAAAGATTTCCAGCAGCTGAGGCTCATTGAAAAGATGGTTAAAGAGCTAAATTTTGCGGTCAAAGTCATCGGCTGCCCAATAGTCAGAGAAAAAAGCGGAATTGCCCTTTCAAGCAGAAATACCTATCTGACCGCCTCGCAAAAAGAAGATGCCTGTTTGATAAGCAAAACCCTCAAAGCCGCCGCCGTAGATTTTGCTAAAGGGATAGATGTGTCTGAAATACTGGAAAAGTCCACAGCAGTTTTTGACCAAATACCTCAGTGCAAAGTTGAATATGCCCAAATAGTGGACTTTTATGATCTGACCCCTATAGAGCCGGATGATAAAAAAGCAGTTTTCCTTGTAGCTGTGCGGGTGGGCGGGGTGAGATTGATAGACAATATAATTCTGGCAAGGAAACATTCGAAATGATCAAAACTGACTACTTAATTATCGGCAGCGGGATAGCAGGTTTAAGTTTTGCCCTAAAAGCGGGCAAACTTGGTTCGGTAGCTTTGATAACAAAAAGGGGCATATCAGATTGCGCCACTCAAAAAGCTCAAGGGGGAATAGCCTGCGTCATGGACAAAAATGACACTTTTGACTCTCACATTAAAGACACTTTGACCGCCGGGGCAGGGCTTTGCGATAAAAAGGCAGTCGAAGGAATGATAAAAGAGGCGCCCATAAGGCTCAAAGAGCTTATTGATTACGGTGCGATGTTTACAAAAGATGAACATTCCTCTTGCGGTTATGAGTTAGGACTTGAGGGGGCGCATAGCCACAGACGCATTTTCCACTTGGGCGATATGACAGGAAAAGAGGTGGAACGGGCTTTGGTTGAAAAAACTTTAGACGAGCCTAATATCAGCGTTTATGAAAACCGGTCGGCTGTGGATTTAATTGTTGATAACTCGGGGATTTGTGTGGGGGCAGTTGTTTTCGACAATGAGAGTGCTAAAACGGAGATTTTTGCAGCAAAAGTCATAGTTTTAGCTTGCGGCGGGGCGGGCAAAACCTACCTTTACACCACCAATCCCGACATTGCCACCGGCGACGGGGTAGCGATGGCATATAGAGCGGGTGCTGAGATTGCCAATATGGAGTTCATTCAATTTCACCCCACCTGTTTTTACAATCACGTAGAAAAATCTTTCTTAATTTCGGAGGCAGTCAGGGGCGAGGGGGCAATACTCAGGCTTAAAAACGGCAGCCCATTTATGAGCAAGTATCACCCCAAAAAGGAACTTGCGCCTCGCGACATAGTTTCAAGAGCCATAGACAGCGAGCTTAAACTCAGCGGAGACGATTTTGTTTATCTCGACATAACCTCCCAAAAGAAAGATTTCATCACCAAACACTTTCCCGGGATTTTCGCCAAATGCCTCCAATACAATATAGATATAACCAAAGATATGATACCCGTCACGCCCGCCGCCCACTTTTTGTGCGGGGG
>JAITBH010000088.1 GCA_031283745.1 Candidatus Ectomicrobium neotermitis
CTCCCTTTATTTTTTTACAAACTTAATTTTTTGCCAATTTCTACTGCTTTAACAAGGCTGCCCGCAGTGGCTTTAAGTTTTCCCGCTATATCAAAAGCTGTGCCGTGATCTACAGAAACCCTGACAATGTCTAAACCCACCGTGATATTTACCCCTGTATCAAAAGCGAGCAGTTTTATTGGGATATGCCCTTGATCGTGATACATGGCAACCACAATATCAAACTCCCCTTTTAACGCCCTCAAAAAAACTGTGTCAGGCGCTATCGGGCCCTCTACCTTTATGCCCCGCTCTATACACTCTTTTATCGCTGGGATAATGATCTCATGCTCTTCATTTCCAAACAGACCGTTTTCGCCTGCATGGGGGTTTAAGCCGCAAACTGCTATGCGGGGAGTTTTATAGCCCATTTTTTTAAGAATGTCGTTTGCAAGACTTGTAACCTCTATTATCCGCCCTGCTGTCAAATCACTAAAAACTTGCCTCAAGGGGATATGGGTTGTAGCGTGAATGGCTTTGAGTTTATCGCTCCACAAAAGCATTGCAAAATTTGAACTTTTGCAAAAGTCCGCCGCAATTTCTGTGTGCCCTGCATAAAAATGCCCTGCAAGTTGCAGGGCTTCTTTGTTTAGGGGTGCTGTTGCAATAAAAGAAATGTTTTTATCTATAGCCTCTTTGAGTGCTGCGGCAAAATAGCAAAAGGCGCATTCACCCCCGATTTTGCTGGCTTTTCCTATAGGAAAGTCTGAAACTTTGTGGGGCAGACTATCAAAAACATTCACAAAACCTGCTTTTGTGTCCTGCAAAGATGCGGAAGACCGCACTGGAGTTTTAAGCGCTAAAAGCTGGGCATAATGTTTAAGCAGTTCGACATTTCCAAAAACCACGCTCTCATCTATATATTCGGGCTGGGTTTTTAAGGCTTTGACTATTATCTCAGCACCGATGCCGCAGGGGTCGCCCATAGTAAAAGCAAACCTTTTCATATTTTTGCCCTCAAACTTTCCACAGCTTTAGCCATATCTTTTGACGAAAAAAGGTAACTCCCGCTGACCAAAACATCTGCACCCGCTTGGGTGCAAAGTTTGCCGGTTTTATCGTTTATCCCTCCGTCAACCTCTATCAAACACTCAAAACCCTCTTTGTCTATCATCTGCCTAAGTTCGGCAATTTTTGAAAGGGCTTCGGGCATAAAACTTTGATTGCCAAAACCCGGGTCAACGCTCATTATTAAAACCAAGTCAACATAAGGCAAAAACGGGCTGATAGCGGACACTTTCGTATCAGGCTTTATGGAAATGCCCGCTTTGATGCCGAGTTTTTTTAGTTGGGACAGGAGTTCTCTTTTGTCTGATTGAATTTCTTGATGGAAGGTGATTAGGTCTGCCCCTGCGGAGACGAAATTGCTGAGGTATTTTTGGGGGTCTGATAACATTAAATGAACATCAAAAAACAGTTTGGAACTTTTTCTTATATCTTTAACCACTGCCGGGCCTATGCTTATGTTTGGCACAAAATGCCCGTCCATTATATCGATGTGGAGCCAGTCAACTTTAGCCGCCTCTACCCTTTGAATTTCCTGCCCGAGCTTTGAAAAGTCTGCCGACAAGATAGAGGCTGAAACAATAACTTTACTCATTCCTCTTTAACCGCAGCCCTTGTAACATACAAAACGACAGAACTTGCCTTTGTTATATCCTCATCTGCCGCAGGCTCTTGCCTAACAATAGTATCAGGTTCGCCCGCATCATCAACATCTATCCTCTCAATCTTCATCTTTTCCCTATTAGCCCAAATTTGAGCTTGGCTAAAAGGAACTCCGACAAAGTCCGGCATCCAAAGAGGAAGCCCGTCTGAAAGGACAAGTGAGACATACTGACCGACCTCAACAATAGAACCAGCCGGAGGTGTTTGCTCAAGAACGAAATCTTTGGGGATCTCCCTTGATGAACGGCGGACAATCTCAGAAAAAGCATCAAATTGCATATTGATATTTTCAATTATCCCTATTGCAACCCTAACCGGTCGACCCACTAAATTTGGCACAAGTGCATCTTTTGCTTTAACACTTACCGTAAGCCGAATTACACGCCCCTCCCTCACCATCACATTCGGCGGCGGGATCTGCCTAATAACATAGCCCTCAGGTTTATCTAAAACGCTTTCCTCGCCAGCTTTTAGCGATGCAAGACCTACCGCAGACAAAATTTTTGCCGCCTCGCTCAAACTTTTGTCCTCAACATTTGGCACTTCAATCTCTTTGTTGGAGTGGATAACGGTGTTCATAATGAAATTGAACGAAAAATAGATAGCAACAAGAATGATTATGATAGCGACACAGATGGTGATATGCCTATTTTTCTTTCTCATCGGTTTTCCTCCATTATCCAATAACCACTTTTACGATGCTGCCTTCTCTCTGGTTTGATCCTGCTGAGGGGGACTGACTTTTTATCACTGCACTTGAGCCTGCCCCCTCCTCATATTCAATTATAAAACCAAAACCCGTCGGCTCTAAAATATCAAGTGCTTGGGCAACAGTTTTTCCCGTTATATCAGGCACTTCAATTTCCTCATTTGAACTTGAGTGGCTTAGAGCGTTCATCACTGAATTAAAAGAAAAGATGAAAGCTGCGGAAATTATTATCAAAGCGATGATGACCCTCAAATACCTCAGATTCATTATTTTTTACTCTTGATCCAAGCCATCTTTGACCTTAAACGCGACCCGACATTTTCTATCAAAAGCCCTGCGACCCGTTCTCTGTCTTTATTGAAATTGGGTCTATTGTCTTTATTTTCTTTTATCCACATCTCGGCAAACTTGCCTGACTGAATGTCTGCTAAAACCTTTTTCATCTCTTCTTTGGTTTTATCGGTGATGATACGTTTGCCTGAAACATATTCGCCGTATTCTGCGGTGTCTGATATGGAGTGGTTCATCTTGGCTATTCCGCCCTCAAAAATTAAGTCGACAATCAATTTCACCTCATGGCAGCACTCAAAATAAGCAATTTCGGGTTGATACCCCGCAGCCACCAAAGTTTCAAAGCCCGAATTTATCAGCTCAACTAACCCTCCGCACAAAACCGCCTGCTCGCCGAACAAATCTGTCTCGGTTTCCTCAGTAAAAGTTGTCTCAAGCACACCGCCGCGAGTCCCGCCTATACCTTTTGCATAAGCTAAAGCCAAATCTTTTGCTTTTGAGCTTGCGTCCTGCTCGACAGCTATCAAACAAGGAACGCCTTTGCCCTCCTCATACTGCCTGCGCACCAAGTGGCCGGGCCCTTTTGGCGCAATCATAATGACATCTAAGTCTGTAGTTGGGACTATTTGCTTAAACCTAATGTTAAAACCGTGAGAAAAACTTAAAACCGCCCCTTTTTTGATATTGGGCTTAATGTCTTCTTCCCAAGCTTTCTTTTGAGCCTCATCGGGCAACAAAATATGAACCCAGTTTGCCTGCTTAACTGCCTCGGCAATTGTCAAAGGCTTCCAACCGTCCTCGATAGACTTTTTATGGTTTTGCGAACCTGCCCGCTGAGCGACCAAAACATTTAGACCTGAGTCCCTCAAGTTTAAGGCGTGTGCATGCCCCTGGCTTCCATAACCTAAAATCGCTATGGTTTTGTCTTTAAGTAAGTCCAAATTTGCATCATTTTCGTAATACATTTTCGCTTCTTTCATTTTATTCCCCTCTCTTATTGTCGCCTCGGGCCAAAGCTATCTCGCCCGTTCGGCACATTTCTTTTATTCCATAAACGGAAACCAACTTAATAAAAGCCTCCAGCTTATCTTTGTCTCCCGTAACCTCTAACATCAAAGAATCTGAGGCTATGTCTATGATCCTTGTTCTAAAGATGTTTGCAAGTTCGATGATCTCCCCGCGGTTAGCTTTGCCTGCATTTATTCTAATGAGGGCTAACCCCCTTTCGACATACTTGATGTCGGTAAAGTCGCTGACTTTTATGACATCGATGAGCTTGTTTAGCTGCTTTGTTATCTGCTCTAAAACCGAGTCATCGCCTTTGACAACAATAGTCATTCTTGAAGTTTGAGGATCTTCTGTCTCCCCGACAGCCAAAGAATCAATATTGAAGCCTCTTGCAGAAAATAAAGACGAGATTCTGGCTAAAACCCCGGGCTTATTTTCGACTAAAACAGAAATTGTATGACGCATAAGCGCCTCCTTTTATCCGTGAAAAATCAACATATCGTCTAAAGAATTACCCACTGGAACCATCGGAAAAACATTTTCCTCTTGCTCAACCTTCACATCTAAGACAAAACTGTTCTTTGAGGCGAGCATTTTTTCTAAAGAGGGGACAACATCTTTCTTGCTGCTGACCCTCAAACCGTCTGCCCCATAACTTTTAGCCCACAAAACAAAATCGGGAACATAAACAGGACATTTTCCATATTGCGGTGTATTGCACTTAGGCGGACAGCTTTTGCGTTTAGCAAGACAAGAGCTTGAATAATGCCTGTTATAAAACATCTCCTGCCACTGTCTGACCATTCCAAGAAACTGATTGTTTATCACTATCACTTTGACGCTGACATCATTAACAATGCAGACAGCCATTTCCTGCATATTCATCTGAAAAGAACCGTCGCCTGCAATAACCACAACCTCTTTGTCGGGGTTGCCAATTTTGGCGCCTATAGCTGCGGGAAAACCAAAACCCATCGTTCCAAGCCCCCCAGAACTTAAAAACTTTCTTGCCCCATTGGCTTTATAGTATTGGGCAGCCCACATTTGATGCTGACCTACCTCTGTGGTAACAATCGCCTCCCCTTTTGTCAGCTCAGAGAGCTTTTCGATGACATATTGGGGGTGCAGCTTATTATCGTCGGTGTTATATCGGAGCGGATTTTGAGATTTCCAATCTTTAATTTGTGCAATCCACTCGTGCCTATCTTTCTTTTCGATATACGGCTCCATCTGCGTAAGTATCACCTTTGCATCGCCCACAACGGGAATATCAGTTTTTAGAATTTTAGATATGGAACTTGGGTCTATATCGATATGAATGATGTCGGCATTTTTGGCAAATTCCATAACCTTGCCTGTGCATCTGTCGTCAAAACGGGCGCCAACTGCGACGATCACATCTGCAGCTTGAACCGCTTTATTTGCCCAAAAAGTCCCATGCATACCCAACATATTGAGGCTCAACTCGCTTTCATATGGATAGGCGCCTATGGCAAGCAAAGTATTTGTGGTTGGAATTTGCCCTTTTAGAGAAATGTCTAAAACCTCTTGCTGGGCTTTAGAGACAACAACACCAGCCCCGATATACAAAACGGGGTTTTTGCTATTGTTGATTATCTTTGCCGCCTTCTTTATCTGGCCGATATGCCCTTCGATGGTAGGTTTATAAGAGCGAATGTCGACCTCTTTTGGGTAATCAAACTGATATTTAGCCCTTTGAACATCGCCCGGCAGATCTATAAGGACTGGGCCGGGCTTACCTGATGAGGCTATATAAAAAGCCTCTTTTACGGTTTTAGCTAACTCGCTGACATCTTTGATGAGATAATTATGTTTTGTGATGGGGCGGGTGATGCCTGTTATGTCTACCTCTTGAAAACCGTCTTGCCCTATTAAAGTAGACATCACTTGACCAGTGATGAGGACTAAAGGAACAGAATCCATATAAGCAGTAGCGATACCCGTGACGGTATTTGTTGCACCGGGTCCTGAGGTGAAAATTCCCACTCCGACATTTCCGGTAGCACGGGCATAACCATCAGCCATATGAACAGCACCCTGCTCGTGGCGCGCCAAAACAAAGTTTAAGCCCGACTTATAAATTTCGTCAAAAAGAAAAAGAGCAGGCCCTCCGGGAATGCCAAAAACCACCTCCACTTTCTCTTTTAATAAGCTTTCAATCAGAATTTGAGCCCCTGTAATTTCCACTTTGCCCTCCCTATCGATCATTTTTTCCCAAATCGTTTAATAAAACTCTAAACAACGCATATCCGCAAAACAAAAAACCTATCAAAACCCATCTAAACAACCAGAAAACTTTCTTATCCCTTTTGCCGCAAAAGCTGCCCAAATAAATCGGACAAATGTTTTCATTATCATTAGGCGCCTCATCTTTAAGAGGAAACTCGTCAAAACATTCGCTAAAAACATTTTCGGGCTTTTGCGTGGCGGGGTTATACTTTCTGATGTAGGTAACCTCTAAAGATTCGGGCAAAAACAATAAATTATTGAGAACTGTCGCCCGTCCGCAATCGTTGCCGCGAATATGCACAACTTGATGGGTTTTATTGATTTTCTTTAGAACCTCAAGCTGCCTTTTGAAATTTTTGCCCGCTGCATAGACATTGTGAAACTCGATTATCATCTGCTCAAAAACCAAAATATCGTCTCTGTCTATACTTTCAAAAACATCCCACTCCGACCCTTCTATATCGCACTGCAAAATAATGTTTTTATCGGTATGCCCATTTTCCTCTAAAATCTGCCTGACACTTTTTTGACCCGCTCCAGACCCAATATTGAACTTAAAGAACTTTAGCAAAGGGTGATAGTCGGGAGGTTTGTCTATTGTGCCGTCATACTGAAAGACCTCATAGCCTCTTTGTGCAATTTCTAAATCCCACGGCGAGCGGGTAGAAATACCGAAACTATACGCAATCCTCGGTTGGAGGGGGGGGGAAGAAATAATTGTGACATATCCCCCGTCGCCCTCTCCGCCGATACGTTCCTTTTTTGCACCCTCAATGTTCATCGGTTTTAGGGTTTCATATATCTTGTAAGCATTGTCTAATGCCTTAGCGCTAAAATCAAAATAGAAGGTTTTAGAAATCAAAAAGCCTAACTTTTGTTTGAGAACTGCCTTCCTTCTGTTTTGCGGAACCGATAAAACCATTTTTTCCTCTTTTTTGAACTTAGGCTGTCTGTTTTGGCTTAGATGTTATTTTAGATAGCCCTGCTGCCGCCACAATGATGCCAAGCACCAAAAGCAAAACGGCAAAAATTAACTGCAAACCGTCTAAAGCAAACAAAAACTCCCCGTCGCCAAAGAGCTTTGCCCATTTTGCCTTTATCGTAAAAAACAATGCGGTAAAGGTTACGGCTAACATTATTATCATCGGTGCATATAAAGCTGTTCCCTGCCTATTTGTTCTCTTTAAGAAAACCGCACAAGAAATTAAGGCCAAAGCTGCCAGCAACTGATTTGCCGAACCAAAAAGAGGCCAGATATTTTGATAGCCCACTATTGCTAAAGAGTATCCAAGCAAAAGGGTGCAGATTGTTGCGGTGATTTTGTTTGAAAAAAACGCCGACACCGGCCCGAGTTTGCCCTCGCTGATAAAAAACTCTTGGAAAGCTAAACGTCCCACACGGGCTACGGAGTCAAGGGAAGTTAAGGCAAAAGCAGATATTGAGAGGGTTATAAGCGTATAAACCAAATCCTTGCCAAGCCCTAAGCCGCTTAAAAAAGATGCCGTAGCGTTAGCAAAAATCATCGGCGGAGTTCCTTGAGGAAGCTTCCCGCCTACCGCCAAAGACCCGACTGCTATTAAGGCTATAACGGCAAGCAAGCACTCCACTAACATTGCACCATAGGATATGGGGAGAATGTATTTTTCATTGTTGATTTGTTTTGAAGTTGTCCCCGAGGCGACAAGGCTGTGAAAACCGCTGACCGCACCGCAGGCTACTGTCACAAAAAGTATCGGAAAGAGATATTGGCCGTTTATCACAAAGCCGCTAAAAGCCGGGATATTGATGGAAGGACGGGCAAAAATTATGCCGATAAAAGAGGCGGCAATCATAGCCACGAGCAAAAATGAGTTGAGATAATCCCGAGGCTGTATGAGCGCCCAGATAGGGGTGACGGAAGCGATGAGAACATAAGCAAAAACCAAGTAAAGCCAGACCGCTTTGCCTATGTATAAAGGAAAGAAAATCCCAAAAGCCACGCAGGTTGAAAGCAAAATCACCGCTATTACAGCGCTAAATAGACCGCCGGGTTTTCTTTTCCTGATAAAAAGCCCCAAAAACACTGCCGCAACCACAAACAAAGATGAGGTTGAAGCCACTGAAGCATTGGCTTTTACCCCTACACCAGCAGCGTCAAAGCCTGCAAAAGTTCCCGCTACAATATCAGCAAAGGCAGCCACGACAAGAATGGAGAATAGCCACACGAAAATCAAAAATAAGTTTTTGCCTGTTCTGCCGATATATAGCTCTATGATATAGCCGATGGTTTTGCCCTTATTTCTCACTGAGGCATAAAGGGAGGCTAAATCTTGAACTGCACCAAAGAAAATTCCGCCGATGATTATCCAGAGCAAAACTGGCAGCCAGCCAAACATAGCGGCAATTATCGGCCCGTTGATGGGGCCTGCCCCAGCTATCGAAGCGAACTGATGTCCAAAAACAACGCTCGGTGATGTTGGAACATAATCAACATCGTCTTCAAATTCATAAGCAGGGGTTTTCCTTTTAGGGTCAATACCCCACTTGTTTGCCAAATAACGTCCGTAGAAAATATAAGCGATAAACAAAACTACTGCTGAAACGACAAGCATCACTAATCCATTCATCTTAAAAGACTCCTTTGTCTTGAATTTTCGACTACTTTAGTATTGCACCTGTATCGGCGCTTTGAACTAACTTTGCATAACGAGCCAAATAGCCCGTTTTAATTTTTGGTTGAAGAGGTTTAACTTGCAAAAGCCTCTTTTTTATCTCCTCATCGCTTAACTCTACCTTCAAAATCCTGCGGGGAATATCTATCTTTATAATGTCTCCGTCTTGTATTGCGGCTATCGCCCCGCCCGCAGCAGCTTCTGGTGAGATATGCCCTATGCAGGGACCGCGAGTTCCCCCTGAAAATCTGCCGTCTGTAAGCAAAGCGACGCTGTCTGCTAAGCCCATTCCTTGTATTGCACTTGTGGGACCTAACATCTCGCGCATGCCCGGCCCGCCGGCTGGTCCCTCATATCTGATGACGACCACATCGCCGCCGCTGATCTTGTTATCTAAAATTGCATCCATCGCATCGTCTCCGCTTTCAAAAACCCGAGCTTTGCCCTCAAAAACTTTCATTTTGTCGCTCACCCCTGCCTGTTTTACCACTGCACCGTTTGGGGCGATATTGCCTATTAACACCGCTATCCCGCCCTCAGGCTTATATGGGTTTTGGGGTCTTATGACATTGTCGTCTAAAATTTTCCCATCTTTAGCTATTTCCAAAATATCCTTTTCATTGACAGTTTTTGCGGGCAAAAGAACATTTTTAACCGCAGACAAAACTGCAGGAACTCCACCGGCATTGTCTAAATCTTCCATATAGTAGTCCCCTGCGGGTTCTAAACAGACGATTTGGGGGGTTCTTTTAGAAATTTCGTCAAAAAGGGAGAGGGATAAAGATAAACCTGCCTCATAAGCTATGGCAGGTAAATGGAGAACTGTATTTGTCGACCCGCCCAAAGCCATATCAACGGTGATAGCGTTTTTGAAGGCGTTTGCGGTCAGAATGTCGCGTGGACAGGTGTTTGATTTAACCAACTCAACTATTTTTATGCCTGATTCATAGGCTATTCTCTTTTTCTTTGAACTCACAGCCAAAGCTGTTGCACAACCTTTTAAGGACATTCCCAGAACCTCGGTTAAACAAGCCATCGTATTTGCCGTATACATTCCCTGACAAGACCCTGCACCGGGACAAGCCGCCATTTCAAGCTCGGCAAGCTGCGTTGCATCAATTTTTCCTGCTTGAAACTGACCTACCGCCTCGAAGGTATCCCTCACAAAAGACCGTTTTTTGTGGTCATACATACCTGAATACATTGCCCCTGCCGTCACCACTATTGATGGGATATTTAATCTTGCTGCCGCCATAAGCATACCCGGGGTAACTTTATCGCAGTTTGAAAGCAGGACTAAACCGTCTAATCGATGAGCGTTTGCAACTGTTTCTGTTAGGTCGGCAATGATCTCGCGGGAGGGGAGGGAAAAGTGCATACCGCTATGGCCCATAGCTATGCCGTCGCAAACTGCCGGGGCGCCAAAAACAAAAGGGACTCCGCCCCCTGCGGCAATCCCTCTTTCAATATGTCTTTCTAAGTCTCTCATGGATATATGGCCCGGCACTAAATCGCTAAAAGACGAGGCTATTCCTATGAAAGGTTTATCGAGATCTCTTGGGCTTACCCCTGCTGCATAGAGTAAACATCTATTGGGCGCCCTGACTGCCCCTTTTTTTATGTCATCGCTTCTCATTTTTCCTCCGTTTAAGATTTTTTTGCCAGCTTAAAGCCTTTGTGGAGGGCTTCGACTGCTTTCATAGCGTCGACTTCGTCAACAATGCAGGAGATTTTTATATCGCTAGTTGAGATCATCTCAATGTTTATTCCATTTTTGGCCAAAATATCAAAGGACTGGGCTGCTATTCCGGGATTTGACCTCATGCCAACTCCTATGACAGACACTTTTGAGACTTTTTCATCGCATTCCACCCTTGTAGCACCAAATTCGGAGGCTATTGTGTCTAACTCAACGCGGGTTTTCTTCATATCGCCTTTCGTTACGGTAAAAGAAATATCGTTTTTCTTGTCTACTGCCGCCGATTGGATGATCATGTCTACATTGACATTGATCTTGGCAAGATTGCTGAAAATTTTTGCTGCAACGCCGGGTATATCCGGCAAGTCTACAATAGTGAACTTCACCTGATTTTTGTCAAAAGTTACGCCTGAAACTAAAAATGCTTCCATTTTTTTTCTCCCGCTGAGTTTTTTTATTATTTCTTCGCCTGCTATTATCGTTCCAACATCGTCGCTGAAAGTTCCTCTTGCATTTATGATCACGCCGAACTTCTTAGCCACCTCTACACTTCTTGACTGTAAAACCTGAGCGCCTGAACAAGCCATCTCAAGCATCTCGTCATAAGACAAAAAATCCATTTTTTGAGCCTCTTTGACTATGCGGGGATCAGTGGTAAAAACGCCCTCTACATCTGAATATATCTCGCAAGCATCGGCTTTAAGAGTTGCAGCTAAGGCTACGGCTGTTAAATCTGATCCGCCCCGGCCAAGCGTAGCGATGTCGCCGTTAGGGTTTTGGGCTTGAAAGCCCGCAACTATAACAATATGCTCTTTGTTTAAGAGATTGAGGATTTTTTGGGGGGAGATTTTTTTGATTTTTGAGCGGCGGTGGTTTTCGTCTGAGATTATGCCCGCTTGGGGGCCTGTTAGGGAGACTACTTTTTCGCCCATAGCGTCAAGGGTCATTGCTAAAAGGGCTATTGACATAATCTCGCCTGTGGATAAGAGTAAGTCCATTTCTCGTTCTGGCGGGGTGGGGTTTACTTTATCAGCCATTTTTATGAGGTCGTCTGTCGTATCGCCGGGGGCTGAGACAACTACCACGACATTGTTCCCGTCTTTTTTCTTTGTAACGATTTTATTTGCAACTAAACGCATTTTATCGGCATCGGCGACTGAAGATCCGCCAAATTTCATAACAACTAAAGACATTCACACCTCCTCTGCTTCTTGCCCTGTCTACATAATAAATAAAACGCTCTCATCTTAAAGACAGATAAGAGCGTTTTTGTTGTCTTGTGAGTGGATTATAACAAATTTTATATTCGTTTTTTTATGGATTTTAGCCCCCAAAAGCTCTCCAAAATGGGCGTAAAATGGCTGTTTTCTTTAGTAGAATGGGAACTTAATTTATCACCTCCCCCGTTTAATTTTATAAGGGGCTGTTAAATAACTTGCCTTTCTTTTTAGGGCATTTTAAGAGCGAGATAATATGGAAAAGAAAACAAAACCAAAAACAATTACAGTTGGAGCATTAAATGAAGCCGTAGGGGTAGAGTATCGGGTAGCAATTACCCCAGAATCTGCCTCAAGGCTGTTGAAGTTCGGAGTTCAGGCATATGTCGAACCAAGTGCAGGTCTTAAAGCCGGCTGGACTGATGCCGATTATGAAAAAGCGGGGGCAGTTTTAGCGCCCCGAGAGGATATTTTGAAGAAGTCGTCGGCGATAGCTTATATAGCCGCCCCCACATCTGAAACAATTTATTCTCAATCAAAAGGTAGTTATGCAGTAGGGATGTTCAATTCTTTGGCCAACAAGACCATTTCAGACCAGTTTGCATCGGCAGGTGTAATAGCTTTTGATATTTACCTGCTTCCCCGCAAACTCTCAAAAACCCAATCGATGGATGCCATGACCTCTCAAGCCGCAGTTGCGGGCTATAAAGCTGTCATTCTTGCAGCAAATGAGTTTTGCTCATTTTTGCCGATGATGACCACCGCGGCGGGAACCATCAAACCTGCCTCTGTCTTAATTTTAGGGGCTGGTATCGCTGGTTTGCAAGCTATAGGAACTGCCCGCCGGCTTGGCGCTGTGGTCACAGCTTATGATGTCAGACCTGCCGCAAAAGAAGAGGTTTTATCGCTGGGCGCTAAGTTTTTAGACCTTGCTGCCTACGGAGGACCAGATTTAAGTGAAGGGCAGGGTGCTGGAGGCTATGCTCGGGAGCTAACTCCTGAGGAAAAGACTGCTCAGCAAGCTGCTGTTGATAAAGCTGCTGCTAATTTTGACATTATCATTGCCACTGCCCAAGTTCCCGGCAGGAGGCCCCCCGTTTTGCTGACAAAACAAGGGCTTGACGGGTTAAAAAGGGGAAGCGTTGTGGTGGATGTAGCGGCTTCAGCTTTAGGAGGAAATATCGAGGGGTCTTTGGCCGATACAACTATCCCATTGCCCTCAGGAGTAAAAATTGTAGGAGCAGGTAATCTTGCTGCAGACATTCCAAGAGCTGCCTCAAACCTTCTGTCTCGAAATATAAGCGATGTTTTGCTTCACTTTGTATCTGAAAGCGGGCAAATAGAGTTTAAGGCAGATGATGAATTGGCGGGTTTAGCAATCGGTGCTGTTAGCAACAATGAATAAGGAGGAAAAAAATGTCAACTTTAACAATATCAATAACGCTTTTTGTTTTATCTTTGTTAATAGGAGTGATCGTGATAGGAAAAGTGCCGGCAACATTGCACACCCCTTTGATGTCTGGGGCAAATTCCATTCACGGAGTAGTAATTGTAGGTGTAATTCTTGTGGCCGCAGACGCAAGCGGAGTTTTGGGACTGATTTTGATTTTCTTGGCGGCACTGTTAGGGACAGCAAATGTTGTGGGCGGATATGCGGTTACCGACAGAATGCTTGAGATGTTTAAGTCAAAGGAAAGCAAAACAGACAAAAAGGAGGATAAATGATGACTATTATTAACATTCTCCCCACACTTTCGTGGTTTTTGTATTTGCTTGCGGCAGTTCTTTTTATACAGGGCTTGAGATATATGAACTCGCCCCGAACTGCCCGCAAAGGTAACTTAGTGTCCATATCGGGTATGTGTATAGCTTTTATCACTGCTTGGGTGGATTCTGGATTTAAGGGTTTTGAAAGCCCTTTAGCGATTTTGGCTTTGGCGGCTGGAATTTTAATCGGCGCCGCCGCCGGGTTTATCAGTGCAAAAAGGGTCAAGATGACTGCTATGCCCCAACTCGTATCGCTGTTTAATACTGTTGGAGGCGGTGCAGCGGCTTT
>JAITBH010000085.1 GCA_031283745.1 Candidatus Ectomicrobium neotermitis
AATGAAACTGATTTATGCCGTAGACGATGAGAAAGATATTCTGGAGTTGCTGAAAGCTTTTTTGAAAAAGAACTTTTTTGACATCAAAACTTTTAACAACCCTCTTGCTTTTTTGAGGATGCTTTCAAAGAAAAAACCAGACCTTGTGATAATCGACATCATGATGCCCTCGATGGATGGTTTTGAGCTTGCCCAAAAAATTAGAAGCAATCCCGACTTGTCTGACATTGGAATCATATTTTTGACAGCCAAATCTCAAAAATCAGACATCATAACTGGTCTTGAAATAGGTGCAGACGACTATATAGCCAAACCCTTTTCATTAGATGAGCTTTTAGCAAGAATCAAAGCCGTCTTGCGTAGAAAAACTTTCCACAAAACTTCCTCCACAACAAAACCTTTCTCAAAAATCACCATAAACAAAGAAAGCTTTACCGTTGCTGTCGACGGCAAAAAGATAGATCTAACCCTTACCGAACTAAAAATTTTGGACCTCTTTTGCCAAAACCCAAACAAGGTCTTTTCAAGAGATTTTCTCTTGGATTTTCTGTGGGGGGCAGACAAAGAAATTATAGATAGGACGATAGATGTCCATATAAGAAACTTGCGTCAGAAGCTGGGGAGCTATGGTTCAATAATTAAAAATGTTCGCGGGGTGGGGTATAAAGTTGAAGATTAAAAACAGCCTCTTCCTCAAATTTTTTGCAATCTTTTCTGTAACGATTTTCATCATTTTGGCGAGCCTTTTTTTCGTTTTAAGAGTTTATATCGAAGATCAGGACATAAAAATTTTTGAGCAAAATTTAAGCCAAAGAACCCAAACACTAATTCCCTTTATCAAACCACTTGCAAAAAACAATCAAGCCTTAAAGCAATCAATACAGGAAATTTCTAAGAATTTAGGTAACCGAATCACTGTCATTGATGTAGACGGAACTGTTATTGCTGATAGCCAAAATGATGAAAAAACAATGTCATCCCACCTTGACCGCCCCGAGATAAAGGCAGTTATAGGCGGTGCGGAGTTTGGTCTTGATATTAGAAACAGCACCACAAACCTTGAGAGGACTCTCTATTATGCCTTGCCGATGGAAACTGACGCTAAGCTTGTCGGCATTTTAAGGTTGAGCGTGCCGATAAATGCACTTAAAACTTTCAGCCAAGATGTATTGAAAAATATATTGATTGCTTTCTTTATAGCCATAATTCTGTCTACAGTTTTTGCTTATGCGGTCTCAAGAAAAACCACTAAAGATATAGCGGTTTTGCTTGAAACCATATCCGAGATCTCAAAAGGAAATTTCAAGGCAAAAGCCAAAATAAACTCTAACTCCGAGCTTGCCCAATTTGCTGAGGCGTTAAACAAGATGAGCGATGATATCGAAAACCTATTTTGGCAAACCAAAGCCCTTGATGAGCTAAAAAGAGATTTCATCTCAAATGCCTCCCATGAACTTAAAACTCCCGTGACAGCCATCGTCGGGTTTTCTCAGATGCTCCAAACTAAAAAGCTCACAAGCACCCAAAAACATTATGTCGAGATCATCCAAAAGCAATCAAAAAGGCTCTCTAATATCGTGACCGACCTACTGTCTCTAAATGTTTTAGAAAACACTGGGCTTAAAGACATCAAAAAGACAGATGTCCCTATCGACAATATCTTAGACGACATAATAAATCTCTACCAAAAGAGGCTTAATGACAAGAATATAGTCATCAAGCAAGAGATAAGCCCCGACGCAAAAACAGTCTATGCAAATGAGTTTTACTTAGAGCAGGCACTAACAAACCTAATAGACAATGCCGTCAAATACACAGAAGAAGGGTCGATTACCATTACAACCCAAATGTCAGATGACGGCTTTGTAGAAATTGCAGTTTCAGATACAGGTATAGGTATAGAGGAGAAATATTTGTCTCGTCTTTTTGAAAGGTTTTATGTGGTCGATAAGTCGCGTTCTCGAGAAAGCGGCGGGACAGGTCTTGGTCTTGCCATCGTTAAACACATAGCCCTCATACATAATGCCCGCATTGATGTTAGAAGCAAGATATGTGCAGGTTCTTCTTTTAAGCTCCATTTCCCTCCAAAAAATTCTTAACAAATCCTTAACACTTCCTTTATTTATCCTTAACTCTACTTTCATAGCATTGCCTTGCGTTGACAAAAACGCAAAACAAATCAAAAGGAGATTGCTATGAAAAAAGTAAAGGTATTATGTCTTAGTGCAGCTTTATTACTTGTTGTTGGTGCAAATGTTTTTGCTCAAAAAGAGAAGTTGACGCTTGAGGGTTCGACAACTCTTCTGCCTATCGCCCAGAGTGCAGCAGAGAAGTATATGGATCTAAACCCATCAGCAAATTTGGTTGTCAGGGGTGGAGGGTCTGGAGTGGGCATTACCTCTTTAATAGATGGAATTTGCGACATTGCTAATTCCTCTCGAGAGATAAAGCCCGCTGAAATAACAGCAGCACAAGCCAAAAAGAAACAGATAGAGGTTATTGCGGTCGCAAAAGACGGGATAACGGTTATCGTCAGCAACAATAACCCCGTATCAAACCTCACGCAGAGCCAGATTGCCGATATTTATACCGGGAAAGTTACGAACTGGTCGCAGGTTGGCGGTAAGAATGAGAAAATTGTTGTTGTCTCAAGAGATTCAGCCAGCGGAACATTTGAGGCTTTTGCCGAACTTGCCTTGAAAGGTCAAAAAGTCATCGCAGGTGCTTTGATGCAGTCATCAAATCAGGCAATAGTTTCTTTGGTTTCTAAAACCTCAGGCGCCATAGGTTATGTCGGCGTAGGCTATGCCTCCCAGTCGATTAAAGCTGTTAAAGTAAACGGCATCGCCGCAGACAAAACAACGGTTCAAAACGGAACATACCCCTTCAGCCGTGATCTATATATGTGTGTGATCGGCAAACCCAAAGGCGAAACAAAGAAGTTCATCGATTTTGTTTTAAGCCCGCAGGGACAAGCTATAGTTGAGGAACAGGGTTTTGTTTCAATAAAGTAAAAAATCAAAAGCGCTCCGCATATTTAGCGGGGCGCTTTTTTGTTTTAGGAGGTCAAATGTTTAGTTTTAAGGAAAGGGCGATAAAATTTATTTTTTCATGCCTTGCTTTTAGCTGTCTATTATTTCTGCTCGCCATAGTTGTCATCTTGTTTTGGCAGGGGGCGCCGCTGTTTTCCTATATGGATTTTTCGCAATTCTTTTTTGGCAAATCTTGGTATCCAACCTCCCAACCCCCGGAGTTTGGCATTTTCCCCCTGATAAGCGGCTCATTGATAGTAACCTTAGGTGCGATGGTGGTTTGCGTCCCTTTAGGAATTGGCAGTGCACTTTATATTTACGAGCTATCAGGTCCAAACTCAAAGAAAATCTTAAAGCCCATTGTGGAGATACTTGGCTCCATCCCATCTATCGTTTTTGGTTTTTTTGCCCTGACTATAGCAGCTCCCGCAATACAGCAATTTTTCAATATTCCGACGGGGCTTTGTGCTTTGACGGCAAGCATAATCTTGGGAATTATGGCTATACCCACCATAACAAGCATTTCTGAGGACGCACTATCTTTTGTGCCAAACAGTTTTAGGGAAGCGTCTTATGCTTTGGGAGCTAACAAATTTCAAACTTTGTTTAAGGTTACGATACCGGCCGCAGCATCGGGAATTTCAACATCCGTGATCTTAGGTATGAGCCGTATAGTTGGCGAGACGATGACTGTGCTTATGGTTTCAGGCGGGGCAGCAGTTATTACCTCATCGTTTTTTTCTCCCGTCAGACCGATGACGGCAACGATAGCTGCCGAAATGGGCGAGGCTGCTTTTGGGAGTTTGCACTATCAGGCTCTGTTTGCAATCGCTCTTGTCTTATTTATGACGACATTAGTTTTTAATGTCATCGCCGAAAGAATAAGCCAAAAATATGCACTAAAACTGGGGGCTAACAGATGAAAAATATCATTATTGAAAAAACTGGATTTTTTCTCATAACTATGTGCATTGCGATAACGGGTTTGTTTTTGGCTTTGCTCATCTATTTCATTGTCTCAAACGGCATAAATGTTCTCTCATTTGAATTTTTAACCCAGCCTCCAAAAAACTCTATGACTGCCGGCGGAGTGGCGCCAGCTATAGTCGGCAGCTTTTATCTTACAGTCGGGGCGGTTATTGTCGCCCTGCCTTTAGGTCTTGCCTGTGCCATTTATCTAAACGAATACTCGCCAAAAGGTTTGGTCGCAAGCGCCATAAGAATAAGCGTCAACAATCTTGCCGGCGTGCCGTCTGTGGTTTTTGGGCTTTTTGGGCTGGCTTTCTTTGTGAAGTTTTTAGGGTTTGGCATATCAATTCTTTCAGGTTCTCTAACCTTAGCGATACTGATTTTGCCTGCCATCATTTCAACCTCGCAAGAAGCTTTAAGCGCCGTCCCAAACTCTATCAGGGAGGCATCTTTAGCCTTAGGGGCAACACACTCTCAAACGATAAGAAAGGCGGTTTTGCCTTGTGCATTTTCTGCAATTTTGACAGGCGTAATTTTAAGTATAGCCCGCGCCGCCGGAGAGACCGCACCGATACTTTTTACCGCCGCGGCTTTTTATAAAAGGGATTATCCCGACTCAATTTTTTCAGAAACGATGGCTCTCCCCTACCATATATATGCACTGATGACTGAGGGAACAAGCCCCGACAAACAGGTTGCAATAGCTTATGGATGTGCACTGATTTTGTTGCTGATAGTTCTCGTAATTTCAGCTGGTGCAATAGTTTTAAGGAACAAATATAGGAGGCAAAATGCTTGAGCAAAACATAAGAGTAAAAGCAAAGGATGTGAGTTTTTATTATGGGCAAAAGAGGGCATTAAAAGACTTAAACATCAACTTTTTTACAAACAAAGTTACGGCTTTTATTGGCCCGTCAGGCTGCGGGAAGTCCACTTTCATCAGATTGTTAAACAAGATGAACGACTTAATCCCAAACACAAGAGCTGAGGGGAAAATTCTGCTTGACGACGAGAACATTCTCGACAAAAAGGTCGATGCCGTAAAAATCAGGAGAAAGATCGGTATGGTTTTTCAAAAGCCCAATCCTTTTCCAAAGAGCATTTTTCAGAATGTGGCTTATGGGCTTGAACTATGTTCGATGTCAAAAAAAGAAATGGAACGGGTCGTAGAGGAGTCCTTGCAAAAAGCTGCACTGTGGAATGAGGTAAAGGATAGGCTGCGGGATAATGCTTTAGGGCTTTCAGGCGGGCAACAGCAAAGATTGTGCATTGCCAGATGTCTTGCAGTTGAGCCGGAGGTGATTTTGTTTGATGAGCCTTGCGCCAGCTTAGACCCAATATCCACAAGCAAAATTGAGGAGCTGATTTTGGAGCTAAAAAAGCAATACACGATAGTGATAGTTACCCACAATATGCAGCAGGCTGCCCGAGTTTCAGATTGGACTGCTTTTATGTATATAGGGGAGCTTATAGAGTTTAGCCCCACCAAAGAGATTTTTGTCGTCCCAAAAGAGAAAAAGACTCAAGAATATTTGTCAGGAAGATTTGGATAAAAAAGGAGAGGTTATGATAGAGGAAAAATTAGCACTGCTAAAGAAAGGAATGACAGATTTTGCCCAGCACTCTTTAGAGATGTTGGAAAAAAGCTTGAAAGGATTGAGCAAAAAAGACGCTACGCTTCTTAGCGAGGTGATAAAGAAAGATGAAAAAGAGTCCAATGATTACGATATGGAGTTTGACAAGCTCTGCATCATCTGCCTTGCCCGTTATCAGCCCGTAACAAAAAACTTGAGAACGGTAGTCAGCGTGATAAAGATAAACGGGGACTTAGAAAGAATTTCAGACCA
>JAITBH010000041.1 GCA_031283745.1 Candidatus Ectomicrobium neotermitis
CTACTGCCACCATTCTGTTCAGCGGGAGCAAAGCCCCCTTTTCAAAGGGGGTGCCGCCGCAGGCGGCGGGGGTTTGTCCTTACTGGGAGTGCGGGCTTCCAGCCCGCAAAGCCGTTCGATCGTTGTAGTTGTAGTTGCTGTTGCCGTTGACTAACCACTAACTACTAATCACTGCCTTTCACACTAACCACTAATCACTAACCACTGTCTTTCAGCTCTTGCCCGGGCGGATGGTGAGGACGGTTTTGGGTTGGAGGTATTTGCTTTTTGAAAGCACGGGGTTGTCTGCGATGATGGCTTTTTCAGATGTGTGAAATTGGGCTGCAATTTTTCCGAGATAATCACCTTTTTGAACGGTATATTTGATAAATCCCGAGCTTGGATTTAAGTCTTTGACCTTTGCGATATTTTCCAAAAACTTTTCGCTCGACCCGTAGGGCAATTTCAGCTCAAAGCCCGAATAGCCTTGCGGGGTGTTCCACTCTTTCAGGGCGGGGTTCAAATTTTTTATCTCCTCAAGTGTCGTCCCGGCGGCTTCGGCAACAACTTTTAGATCGATAACTTTATCAGTCCTCACTTTGTCATACCTCAGCGGCTCCTTATATTTTATGTCCCCAAAACCATATCGGCTCGGATTGTTGATTATGCGGACAATGGCAATAAATTGCGGAACATAATTTTGCGTCTCGCGTGGGATAGCATTGCGTTTTATCAGCTCGGAAATATTTGAAGCGTTTGAATATTTCATATCCCGCACCAGCCCATATTCCCCTCTGTTATAGGCAGCCAAAACCAAGTGCCAATCATTTAACATCAGATAAAGTTGTTTCAAATATAGGGCTGCCGCCTCAGTGGCTTTTTCAGGATCAAAACGTTCGTCTATCCAATAGTTGACCTTCAGCCCCAAAGCTCTTGCCCGCGAAGGCATCAGCTGCCAAATGCCTGCGGCGCCCGCACGAGAAACTCCTCCAGAAATATAAAGGCTCTCGATAATCGGCAAATATTTGAGTTCGGGCGGGAGGTTAAAATCGTCAAGAGTCGTCTCAACAATTTCCCGATACATTCCGCTTCGCTCAAAAGCTGCAATCATTCTTTCCTTAGACTTACCCTGCGAAAAAATCTTGATATAACGTTCCACCAAAGCCTCATCCTCAAGCGTCAGCGGGATAAAAGTTCCATTGATGTTTTCGTATTTTTCGACACTATCAGATGTCTCGTAAATGGAATTTAGCTTGCCCAAGATACTTTCAAAATCGTCGAAAAAATAAAACAAAAGACTCGGGTCGATATTTGCATTGTTAAACTGTTTCATAAATTTTGAAAACAATTTTTTTGCCTCTTTCATATTGTTTTCCTGATAAGCTTTTTGCATATCCTGATAAGTTTTTATGACCTCGGCGGTAGCTTTCTGAGCTTTCTTGTCGGTCTTAGCTTTTTGCGTTGCCTCCTCTACCTCATCAATAAAAGGACTGACATTTTTGTAGACAACAAGTGGGTTTCTCGTCGAGCTTTTGCGTTGAATGCGAGGGAGATCCTGCTTTGCTCTGTTTTCAATATCTACGACTGCGGCATCTTTTTGACTAAAAGTTGGGGTCGAAATCTCGGGCAAAATTTCCTCTGCCGCCTCGTCAATATCTTGAGCATAAGCCTCAGACGACACACTCTGAGCCGATGCGGTATAAGAAACACTAAAAATAACAAACACGAGCAAAAAACATTTCAATAGTCTCATTTTCTTTTCCTTTTTGGTTTATTTTTGAGGGCGATTGACCCCTAAAATGCTTGGGAAATTATAACTGTTTTAGATTGTAAAAATGCTAAAACACAGGCAACAGTTTGCAGTGAAAAAAATTCAAAAAAGAGGTCAAAATGAAAGTTGTAATTAAAGTTGGAACCAGCTCGCTTGCCGACAAAAATGGTTTTCTAAACAAGAAATACATTGAGGATTTTGTGCGGAGCATTGCGGAACTTAAAAAAGATGGGACGCAGATAATCATTGTTAGCTCGGGTGCTATCGGTGCGGGCGCTGGCAAATTAAAAATCAGGTCAAAACCAAAAACATTGAGGCAAAAACAGGCTTTGGCTGCGGTAGGGCAGCCGATAATTATGAACGCTTACTCTGAAAATTTTGAAAAGTTCGGAATAAATACGGCTCAAGTTTTAATCACGAGAACAGATTTTGACGAGAGGGCAAAATACCTCAATGCCAAAAATACTTTGAGCGAACTTTTGCGGGTCGAGGTGATACCGATAATAAATGAAAACGACACCGTGGCGGTTGAGGAAATAAATTTCGGGGACAATGACACGCTTGGAGCGATTGTTGCCGCCGCCGCCGCTGCTGACATTTTGATCATTTTTACCGATGTCGACGGCTTGTATGCGGGGGAGCCTAAGAGATCGCAGCTGATACAAAAAGTTGAGCAGATAACGCCGCAGATTGAGGCTTTTGCTTCGGGCAAATCTTCGAGTGGCAAAGGCCGCGGGGGAATGAAAACAAAAATTACCGCCGCAAAAATTGCAGCGGCTTCGGGTATTGAGACGATGATCATAAACAGTGCAAAACACAATTTGATTAAGGAAATTATCCGCACGAAAACCGGGGGGACTTGGTTTTGTGCAAATGGCCGCAAACTTGATGCAAAAAAAAGTTGGATTGCTTACGGAAAAAAACCCAAAGGGATCATTTTTGTCGACAAAAAAGCCAGCGAAGCGATAAAAAATAAAGGGGTCAGCTTGCTTGCTGCAGGCATTGTGGGGATAAGCGGAAATTTTAAGGCGGGAGACACGATCGTCATTGCCGCAAATGAGGGCAAACAGGAAATCGGCAGGGGCTTGACCAACTTTGACAGCACCGACATAGAAACCATAAAGGGCAAAAAAACCGCCGAGATAAAAAAGCTGCTCCCCGG
>JAITBH010000053.1 GCA_031283745.1 Candidatus Ectomicrobium neotermitis
CTTAATCAAACTTATGAAAACTCCATGCGGTAAAAGTTTTGAGGGATCCACTTTCAAATTTACTGTTGGAAAACCAAGTTTTTTGCCGAGACCTTTTTCTCTAAACGGTATGCCGGAAAAATCAAAATTGTAGCCAAGCAATTTGTTGGCTTTTTCCACTTCGCCAAGACTTAACAAAGCTCTGATATTTGATGAGGAAATTTTTTGTGCGGCGAGTGTTAATGTTTCTATCACTGTTATTTTTATGCCGAGCTTTGGGGCATTTTTTTTAAGCCACGAAACATTACCCTGCTTGTTTTTGCCAAAAGCAAAATCTGTGCCGCAAATGATTTCTGCAACATTCAATTTGCCGATGAGAAAGTTGTTAAAAAAATCTGACGGGGCAAGAGTAAGAATTTCTGATGGGACGGGGATGATGATGATTTGGTCGGGAAGAAAAGCTTCGATGCGGAGAATTTTCTCGTCGAGAAGTGTGAGGAGGGAGTGAGGATTTTTCATCGGTCTTTCTAAAGTTACGATGATGCTTTGAGCATTTTTTTCTTTAGCTTTGCGGACTGTTTCTTTGATCAAACTTTGGTGCCCTTTGTGAACTCCGTCAAAAGACCCGATGGTTAAAATTGATGAATTATTTTTCATTTAACGTCTCTTGTGGGATTATTTTGGAGATTAGAAATTCTGGATTAGAAAAGCTTTTTTCATCGACTGCCTCTGAAACATTAAAGCTGCCTATCGACTCTCTCCGCAAAAAAGTAACGACCGCACCGCAGCCTAAAGAGTTGCCAAGATCGTCGGCAATAGACCTTATGTAAGTTCCGCTCGAACACTTGATGAGGAGGTTTAAAACTCCGTCAGCAAAATAGAGAAAATCGATTTTTTGGACATTAACTTTGCGGGGGGATCTTTGAATGGTGATGCCTTTGCGTGCCAAATTGTAGAGCTTTTGCCCGTCGACTTTTAGGGCTGAAAACATCGGAGGGATTTGTTCTATTTCACCGACAAAATTGTTCAAGGCTTTGGTGAGAGAATTTTTATCAACGAAAGAAAAATCTTTCGTCTCAATTATTTTTCCATCCATATCTCCGCTGTCCGTTTTTATGCCGAGCTTAAAGGATGTCAAATATTCTTTGTCGCACTTCATAAATTTGTCTTGCAATTTTGTGGCACCGTTTATGAGTATCAACAAAAGACCAGTTGCGAGAGGATCTAAGGTTCCGCAATGACCCGTTTTTTTAGCTTTCAGGGTCGACTTGATGATCGAGCAAACCTTAAAAGATGAGACGAATTTTGGCTTATCAACCAACAACATTCCGTCGGGGATGTTCATCGATTCCTCGTTGAGGATTTGAAATATGTCTTCAACAATTTTTCCACTTGGGGGATGGTTTTTTTTACCGTAGCGCCTGCAGCATTTTTATGCCCGCCTCCACCGAACTTTTGGGCAATCGGCAAGAGATTAAATTCTTTGACTGACCGCATACTTAAACGGGTATTTTCACCGTCTTCTTTGATCATACAGGCAACTTGAACATTACTCACTTTGAGAAGGTAATTTGCTATTCCATTTGAGTCATCACTTTTTGCACCGCAATCTTTGAGCATTTTTTGGGTGATGATCACATAAGCAACTTTCCCGTCGGCAAAAGTTTTTAAGCCAAGCAAAGCCATCGCAAGAAGCTTCAAGGATTGGAAAGTTTTGTTTGAATAAATTTGGCGGGTTATTGTGGAAGCCGAAGCACCGCAATCAATCAGCTGTGCCGCAGCAAGGTGGGATTTTGAGGAGACATTTGAGTTCTGAAATTTTCTCGTGTCGGTCAAGAGTCCTACATATAGATTGGAAGCTTCGTCCTTTGTGGGTTTGAGCTTGAGATAGTTGAAAAGATTTAAGACAAGTTCCGAAACTGAGGAGGAATTTCCGTCGACATAATTAACATCACCGAAATTGGAATAACTTTTGTGATGGTCAATGTTGATGATTTTTTTTGCTTGCTGGGGCGAGATAATATCGCCCATCCTTTGAAGGTTTAAGGACTCTAAAATTATCGCACAATCAAAAATTCTCCCGACGGGCTTTTGTTGTTTGATGGACTTGATACCTTTTATGCAAAGCAGCTCTTTTGGAATCTCGTCGAGACAATAAACTTGTGCTTTTTTGCCGAGCCTTGAGAGCATTTTTGACAAAGCAAATGCTGCCCCTAACGAGTCTCCGTCGGGCTTAATGTGTCCTGCAATGAAAAATGTTTTTGATTGTTTGATTATCTTGGAAATCTTGGAAAGTTCGTTCATAAAATTAGAGAGAGCCTTCTTTTATCTTGTCGAGAATGTCTATGATTTTGGCAGCTCTTTGGGAGGAGTCGTCATAATACAACAGTATTTCTGGGGTGCGTCTTAAATTTAATTTCAATGCCAGCTGATGCCTAATCTCTTTAACATTTGTCCTGAGGATAATTTCATTTTTTTTCCTCACTTCCTCGTCGCCAAAGACGGAAAAATAAACTTTGCAATTTAGAAGATCATCAGACAAAACAACTTCCGTTATCGAGACGACAGCCGTGTCTATATCCTGAAAATTTCTGATTATTTCAGCCACAGTTCTTTGTATCAACTCAGCTACGCGGGTAGCCCTTTTGTATGTCTGCATTTATAGTTTCCTCGCTACTTTTTCTAAGGCAAAGCACTCGATAATATCGCCAGATTTTATGTCGGCAAAATTCTCAAGGCCGATACCGCACTCAAAACCTTTGTCAACTTCTTTAACATCTTCCTTAAAACGTTTGAGAGAAGAGATTGTCCCCTCAAAAACAATAACATTGTCCCTCAAAAGTCGTGCTTTTGATGAACGTTGAATTTTCCCTTCGGTTATAGAACAGCCCGAAATTGCGCCCGCACTTGAAAGCTTAAACACCTGCTTGACCAAAGCCTTGCCCAGAATTTTTTCTTTGATGTCGGGATCTAAAAGACCTTCCATTGCAGCCTTGACCTCAGCAGTCAGCTCATAAATTATTCGATAGACATGAATGTTTATACCCGCTTCTTCTGCAAGACGTTCGACGGTAGAATCGGGACGCAAGTTAAAACCAAAAATTAAAGCGTCTGAGGCAACAGCCAAATCCACGTCGGAGGCAGTGATTGAACCCGCACCGCGATGGACTATTTTTAAGTTGATTTCGTTTGTTGACATTCTCTCTAACTCGTCGCTGACTGCTTCTAAAGAACCTTGAACATCGGTCTTTAAGACAATCCTCAAATCTTTCGTTTTGCCTGCACTTATATCTGCAAGAGATAAATGGCGTTTGCCTGTCAATGAGGCAATTTTTGCTTTCTGAAATCTCGTCTCCGCAATCTGCCGTGCTTGCTGCTCAGTGCTGACGACAACAAATTTGTCTCCTGCACGGGGTGGAGTGTTTATCCCTAAAACCTCTGTCGGCATACTTGGAAAAGCTTCATGAAATCTTTTTCCATATTCGTCATACATCGCTCTAACTTTTCCATAGGTTGTGCCGATGACAACATTTTCGCCAATTTTTAAGACACCGTTTTCAACCAAGAGGGTCGCAAGGGTTCCTTTTTTAGAATCCAATCTTGCTTCTATCACAATGCCCTCAGCCATTCTGTCGGGGTTGGCTTTCAGCTCCATCATATCGGCTTTGAGCTGAATGTTTTCTAAAAGCAACTCGATATTTATTCCCCTCTTTGCAGAAATTTCGACCATTATTGTGTCGCCTCCCCACTCTTCGGCAAGGAGATCATATTTGCTCAGCTCTTGTTTTACTTTTTGAGGATCAGCGGTAGGCAAGTCGATTTTATTTACGGCAACAATTATCGGAACTTTTGCATCCTTTGCGTGATTTATCGCTTCAATAGTTTGAGGCATTATTCCATCAGCAGCCGAAACAACCAAAACCACAATGTCTGTAACCTGTGCACCTCTTGAACGCATTGCGGTAAAAGCTTCGTGGCCCGGTGTGTCAAGAAAAGTTATGAAACGACCGTCCGCAATTTTTACCCTGTAAGCACCGATGTGCTGGGTTATCCCGCCGTATTCCCCTCCGACAACATTTGTCTTCCTTATCGCATCAAGCAAAGAATTTTTTCCGTGATCGACATGACCAATAATCGTCACGACCGGGGGACGAGGTTTCAACTTTGTTATGTCTTCTTTTTTCTCGCTTATATCGTCGTCAGAATATATCGAGACGAGTTTGGCCTCATAATTAAATTCATTCAATAATAGAGTTGCTGTATCGACATCAAGCCTCTGATTTATCGTCGATAAACTTCCCAGCGACAAAAGTTTTTTCAACAACTCGCCGACACTGATACTCATTTTGATGGACAGGTCGCGAACTGTTATCAATTCATTGATTTCTATTATTCCTTTTGACTCGGGGGCGGCATTAGATTCCTCTTCTTCTTTACCTTTAGCTGGGGGAGCAGGCGGCGGAGTAGGTTCTTTTTGAGGCGGGCTTGATTGATTGTCTTCTGGAGTTGGTTCAGGTGTAGCGGGAGGTTTTGGTACTTGCTCTTTCTTTTTATCGACATCTTTTGGGGGTTTTTTTACATCGACGGGCTGCTTTTTGATATTAGTTTTTTTATCTGCAGGTCCTTTGGGTTTTGGAGGCACATTATCGATGTTTTGCTTCTCAGTTTTTGGAGTTTTGCTCTCTTTGGGTTCGTTTGTTGGAATAACCGGACCCTCTACAGGAGGGGGAGTTTTTTTTATTTTGGGTGTTTTCGTTTTTGGTTTTTTCTCTTGCTTGTCGACTGTTTTGCCCTCTTTGGCATCCTTTTTAGGCAAAGAAGGTTTCTTTGAAGGTTTAGTTTCTCCAGTTTTTTTTGCTACTGGTTTTTTCTTAGGTTCTTTTGTCAATGGCTTTGATTCTTTTTTTGTTGGCATAAGTAAATCCTCTAACTTTTAGATTAAGCATTTTTTGCCGCTTCTATTATTTTTTCAGCAGTTTTCTGACCTATCCCCGGAAGGGTAGTTAAATCATCAACGCCAAGTGTTTTTAATTTTTCTATGTTCGTAAAACCCGCCTTGACCAAAATTCCAATTGTCTTTTCGCCCAAGCCCTGCAACCTTTCAAGATCAGCAATTTGCTGCTCAACTTTTGTTTCGTTTTCTTGTTTTCTCTGACTTTCCGAACGAACATCTATGCACCAGCCCGTAAGCTTTGCCGCAAGCCGAACATTGTGTCCATTTTTGCCGATGGCAAGAGAAAGCATATCGTCAGCAACCAAAACTTCGGCACGTTTTTCGCTCTCGGACAAAATGTTTACGGTAACAACTTTTGCGGGGGTAATTGCCGCAGCGATATATTTTGCGGGATTGTCTGAATAAGCAATCAAATCTATACGTTCATTTCCGCCAAGCTCGTCGACAATAGGGCGGATTCTTGCACCTTTTACACCGACACATGCACCGACAGGATCCACTTTTGGATTGTTAGAAATTACAGATACCTTTGCACGGATGCCCGGTTCTCTGACAACATCTTTTATCTCTACGATTTTCTCGTAGATCTCAGGAACCTCATGCTCAAACAATTTTTTGATTAGTTCGGGACTCTTGCGGGAGAGAATTGTGGAAGGTGCTTTGTTGATATTTTTTCTGACCGAAATGATGACAGCTCTAACTCTTTGACCAATGGCAAATTTTTCTTTTGGAAGCTGTTCGGTTATCGGGAGGATTGCCTCTGATTTGCCTAAGTCAACAATGATTGTTCTGTTGACAATTCTGTAAATATCCCCGCTAACCACTTGCCCAATTTTTTCACTCATTTCTTCAAAAAGAGAATTCCGCTCGGACTCCCTGATCCTTTGAACGATCACATTTTTTGCAGTCTGGGCAGCTATGCGGGCAAAATCTTGAGTGTCAAGAGGAATGTCTATAGTATCACCTACTTTTATGGAAGCTTCAATTTTTTGAGCCTCAGAAAGTGGGATTTGCAAAATAGAACTTTCGAAGTCACTATCTTTGACAACTTCCTTTGAAACATAAGCACTCATTTCTCCAGTGCTGATGTTCACTTTTGCGACGGCATTCACATTTTTGCCGACATGTTTTTTGTATGCAGCAACAAGGGCATTCTCAACGATAGAAACGATGTCCTCTTTTTTTATGTTCTTATCTTTCTCAAGCTGCTCAAGAGCCATGACAAGCTCTTTTTTATCTGCCATAAAATCCTCCGTTATAATTCAGGTTCAATGTTTGCTTTTTTGATATTTGAATACTCTATTTCAATTTCTCCGATCGTTTTATCTTCCAACTTCAATATGCCTTTGTCATAAGACAAAATTGTGCCAAAAAAATTCCTTTGATCGTCAAGGGCTACGAGAGTTTGAATGCGGACAATGCTGCCGATAAAACGAATGAAATCTTTTTCTTGTCTTAATGATCTGTATAAACCAGGGGAAGATATTTCCAATATATAAGATTCCTCAATAATGCCGCTGTCATCTAAAATGTCGCCAAAAATAAAGCTCATTTTTTCGCAATCCCCCAAATCAATCCCGCCGTCTTTATCTATATAGATTCGCACGTAACGTTCCCTTCCTTCCTTTACATACTCAACATCCACTATTTCAAAGCCAGCTTCTTTTGCTCTTACCGATAAGCAAGCTTCTATCTCTTTTTCTTTGTTGGTCATTTTTCCTCCATGCATAAAAAAAAGGCGGCTCAAGCGGCCGCCCTCTCTGAAAGACTGTTCGAATTATACTTATATTTGCCTCAAAGTCAACTTGAAAAAACAGCGTTTTTACGGCTATCTGTAGTTCGTAAATTGCAATGGAACAGAGAAAGATTTTGTTTTCAAGTAAGCAATAACTTCTTGCAAATCATCTTTTTTCGACGAGATTACTTTCACTTTTTGACCATCTATTTGAGGTTGAACTTTTATTTTCGAGTCTTTTATCAGCTTGACTAACTCTTTGGCTTTCTCTGGTGCAAGACCTGAAATGAGTGCAGCAACTTGTCTGACATGACCCTCAAATGCTTTCTCTAATGCTTTGTAATCTATCGATTTTATCGACACTGACCTTTTTGCAAAACGACCTTCCAAAATATCTTTCAATGCCTTCAACTTAAATTCATCGTCAGCAATCAAAGTTATTTTCTTGTCGGTTTTGTTGAAGTCTATCGACGATTTGCTGCCCTTAAAATCAAAACGAGTGCTGAGTTCTTTTTGAGCTTGATTGACGGCGTTTTCAACCTCCATCATATTTACCTCTGAAACAATGTCAAAAGAAAACTTGTCTGCCATTTTTATCCTCCTTATTTTTTCTTTTCGTATTGCAAAGTCTTCGTTACCATTTCGGTGATAATTGGATTGCCGAAATATTGTATAGGACCCGGAAATAAATAGGACTCGCTTGATGCCCATTTACCTCTAATTTTTTCAAAAGCCTTGAAAGGTTTTCCTTTTAGATCCACCAAAGCTTTTTGAATGACGGGCTTGTTTTGCCCATGCCTTTTTTCGATGTTCATCATTGTGGTTAGAGGAATGCCCCCGCAGATCCATTGCTTGGGAGGTTTGGCCAAATTTCTAATCGAGGAGATGTAACCCGTCAAACCGTTTAGAGCCAAGATGGCGGCGTTGTAGCCCAGTGCATATGTGTAATTTGAGTCGAAGTTTGAGGGAATTCCACACCTGCCTTCATATCCAAAAAAGTGCGATATGGCTGCAAACTTTCCTTTATAAACTCCATCTTTTTTTAGCTGAGCTAATTTTTTTCTAACCATTTCGATGACAAGTTTTTCCGTCTCAATTTGAGAAACCTGAACATTCCCGTGAGGGTCTCTGTCAAACAAAAGTTGGGAGGATATTCCTGACGGCAAACTCTTTAACAGCTCCGCTAAATTGCTGGGGAGTTTTTCTATCACTATCTCTTTTTTCTGTTCGATGGAAATGTTGTCGTCAAAATTTGAGTGAGACAAAGCATCGTTTAGAGCGGATATAAGCTCCTTCATTTCTGGAATAAATTCAATCAAGCCCTCTGGCACCAAAACGATTCCATATTCTTTCCCCTCTTTGCTTCTGTGAATGATAACCTCAGCAATTGAATCCACAACCTGAGCGAGAGTTTTTTCTTTTGCATAAATTTCTTCGCCAATTAAAACCACATTCGGCTGCGTCTTAAAACCAACCTCAAGAGTTATGTGCGAAGCACTTCTGCCCATGAGCCTTATGAAATGCCAATATTTTCTTGCGGAGTTTACATCTCGACAAATGTTCCCGACCAATTCGGCATAAATTTTTGTGGCAGTATCAAAACCAAAAGAGGTTTCGATGTATTGATTTTTCAAATCTCCGTCTATGGTTTTTGGCACGCCGATAACGTTGAAATCAATATTATTTTTTTTCATGTATTCGGCGATGAGGGCTGCATTGGTATTTGAATCATCCCCTCCGATGACAATCAAAGCGTCTAATTTATTTTTCAATAGATTGTTTTTGGCTGTCTCAAACTGCCCGTCAGTCTCAATTTTTGTTCTGCCCGATTGAATGAAATCAAACCCACCGGTATTCCTATAATTTTTTATCGATTTTGCTGTGATGAGGACACTTTTGTTTTCAAGTATGCCCGAGGGACCTCCTAAAAAACCTACCAAAACATTTTGAGAATTGGCTTTTTTTATACAGTCCAGAACTCCCGCAATAACATTATGCCCCCCTGGCGCCTGCCCCCCAGAAAGAACAACCCCAACCCTGATTTTCTTTTTTACGTTGGTGTTTTTCCCTTTGATAAAAGTGATCGCAGGCAAGCCATAAGTGTTCTGAAAAATCTCTTCAATTTCTTTGTGATTTGCGACGGATTTTGTGGGGGCGCCTTTCTTTATTTTGACGTTGGAAGGGAAGCTCCGTAAAACTTTAGGCAACTGCGGTTTGAATTTACTTCTTTCGTTTTGAAGCTCTGAAAACTGATCTTTTGACATTTTGTTTCCTCCATTTCTTGATAGATTTTTTGCAACTCACTTTCTGACATTTTTAAGCATATAAACACCGATACTTAGAAAAATAAAGTTGGGAACCCACGCAGATAAAAATGGAGAGAGGAGATTGTTTTGACCCATCGATTGCGTTATCGCTTGAATGCCCCAGTAAGCAAAAGTCATCGCTAATGCCAAAGTAAAACTGATTATCTTTCCAAAATTATTGTTCATTCCTAATGCAAAAGGTATGCCGATCATCATCACGATCACATGGCAAAAAATCATCGCATATCTTGTGTTCAACACTATCCGTGCTTTCGATGCATCATATCCAAAAAGCCTAAGCTGATTGATGTATTTCTTAAATTCAGCCGTTGTCATACTTTCATAATGGACATCTCTAATTGCCAAATCCTGCGGAGCTAAATGAATAGAAGTATCGTATTCATTGAAAACTTTTTCACTCCAAATATTGTCGTAGAAATCTCTTTCTATCCCGTTTTCTAAAATCCAAGAACCATCCCGCCAGACAGCTTTCTCGGCGATGACAAGTTTCTGAATATGAAAATCATCGTCGTAATATTCGAGGACGATGTCGGTCATAATATTGTTATCAACACTTAAATGTTGTGCTGTTAGACGAACATTATTTTCAAGAGAGACAACAACATTTTCAAACTCGGTGATGATCGCAAGTTGCTTCTTTTCTATTTTTTCAAACTGAATGATCTCATTTAGATAGGTCGTTTTGGGGACGATAAATTCTCTTGCACCGAGGTCAGCCATTCCAATGGCAAAGCCCAAAACAAGAAACATAATAATGATGTTCCACAAATTTATTCCCGCAGCTTTGATTGCTGTAATCTCATTTTTGCTTGAGAGGTCTCCCAGCGAAAAAAGTAATGACAACAATGTGGCTATCGGAAGGACTTGAATGATCCACCAAGGGAGTTTGGTGATAAGGTGTGCTGCGATCAAACCGGCGGTCGCTTCATATTCGATATAAAAAGATATTTGCCTAAACACTTCTGATATGAGGACAACAACACCAAAGACGATAGAAGCTGCCGCAAAAATCTTCAGGAATTTTTTGGTGATGTAGAAATAAAGAATCCTCATCTCCTCACCATCTTTGCGAACATAAAAACCCCGCATAAAGCCATAAAAGCATTTGGAAACCACAAAATAATCCACGCATAGATATAGTTTTTTTCAGCCACGTGCATCGCTATGATGAGCAACATATAGTAGACGACTATCAAGCCTATGCTCAGCCCAAAACCTATCGCTTTTCCTCCCTTGCCAGACATCATTCCGATGGGTATTGCGATAAGGACGAAAGCTAATGGGGCGGTCGCAAATAAAAAACGAGTCCAAAATTCGACAGCAAATGGGGCATAAGATTCGTTTTCTTTTTTTAACGTTTTGATGTTTTCTAAGAGCTGCAAAGAATTTATCTCTTGGGGGGTTGTGAGAACTTTATCGATTTGCTCGGCAAGCGATATGAAAAAGGAATAAGAGTTGAAAGTTAAATGCATCATATTTCTTAAATCTTGCGAGTTGGCTTTTTGCCAAAAGCCCGCATACAAAGTCATAAGGACTCCGCTTTTGTAAATCTTGATGGTTGCAGAGGATGCGGAAATTCTCCAAGTAACATTTTGGCTGTCTAATGAAAGTGCTCTGGCTCCGCTTGAGCCTCCTCCCCCCAGAACTTCTTCTGCTTTTTGAGCGTCCTTTTCTTCATCGAATTTATAGATGCTCACTCCCTCAAGCAGATTCCTTTTGCGGTCAACTTTATTTACATAAAAAGTGTAGTCATGTAAGCGGAGGACAGTTTTTTCGGAAAAAGAAGCGAGAGGTTTTTGTGTCAACATTTCTTGAAAAACAACCTTGACTTTTTGCTGAGTGTAAGGTGCAACGAAAGCGTTAAAAAATATGAGCAAAAAAGAGATTATCCCGACGAGAATTATCACGGGCATGGTCAATGTTTTATAGCCCATCGAGTTGGCTTTCATGGCAGTGATTTCATTGTCTTCTGAGAGCCTTCCATAAGACAGCAGGACGGCAAAAAGAATGGACATTGGAATTGCAAAAGGGAGGATGCTTGGGTAGATGTAGGCGAAGAGTTCTATCAACATAAAAATGGAAACACCCTTAGATAAAAACAAACTCACCAAATCAAAAATTCTGTCTAATAAAAGCAAAACAGAAAAAACCGCTATCCCAAAAAGGAAGGAAGCGAAAAATTCTTTGATAATGTAAAAGTGAATTAGCTTAATGTTTGGTAGGAATTTTTGAATCATCTTTCTTCCCCGTATACTTTAATATGTAGTCTGAAACTGCAGTCATCGATAAGAAATGTTTTTGCAGACGTTTATGTCCTGCGAGTTCTGGCGCGGGTAAAACTTTTCCCGCCTCAACTTTATTCCATACATAAAACCATGGCGCCTCACCAAGCGGAGAGACCAAAATATATTTTGAGTTCATGCTCACATCTATATGAACAGCTATATTGTTTTGTGCTCTCCTCGTCAACAAATCCATCCCCATCGCCCAATAGTTTATGTCTGACAAAGACAGCCCATAAAGTGTGGGCATAATATCCATATGCGAACCAAAAACACTTGTGTCGATTTTATTTTTCGGCCTCAAACTTTTGGGAATATACAGGTAAAACGGCACGCGAAGTTCGCCAAAGAGTTCGGATTGATCGTAGGAGTAAATGCTTTTGAAATTATGATCGCCCGTGACGGCAATAATTGTGTTTTCACCGTATTTTGATTTTTTAATCCTCTCGATAAACTTTCCCAATTCCCGAGCTGAGTATTGATAAGCCTTAAACCTCTTTTGAGCCAAGTCCATTCCGACAATTTTCCCGCTTAAATCTTCGGGGATTTCAAGCGAAAGTGCTTCATAATTATCCGGCAGGCTATAAGGTGGATGATTTGTGGTGCTTAAAATATAAATGAATTTGCTGTTTTCATTTGACTCCAACATCTCGTAAACATAATCGAAAAGATATTCGTCAAAAATTCCCCAATCATTGCCCAAATATTTTTTATTTTTCATTCCGTCCTCACCGATGGTTTTGTCAAAACCCAAGTTCGTCATAAAAACCTCAACATTTCTCCAGCTGGAATTTCCCCCGTAAATAAAAAAGGTCTCATAGCCTTTTTGTTTATAAGGCAATGGACCTGAAAATTTATACTTTTGAAAAACATAAGGAGACAAGGAGAGAAAAATTGATCCCGGTCGTCTTGCTATGTTTGAAACTACAGCCTCCATACTTCCAACTGTCGAACCGTAAGCGGGCAGAAAGTTATAAAAAACAATGTCCTCATCGAAATGCTTTTTTAACTCACCCAAGATATTAAAAGTCTCGCTGTTATATTTCATCAAGTCCGTTCCCAAACTCTCCATCACGATAAAAATCACATTCGGCTTCAAGCTTTCTTTATCCTTATTATAAGGAAGGGCGACCATCAAACTGTCCTCTGGATTGTCTTCGGGAATTTGGCTGATGTCTGTTTCCAAATAATCTGCAAAAGCCTGCCTGATATTATCTTTGTATCCGCTGATCTCTATGTAGTCAGGATCTTTTTTATCTCGCCGATAAGATTCCACTGCTGCCTGAAGAGCAAAAATTCCGTTTAATGCTGTGAGATTTATAAATCGATTATTGGAAACTCCATAATGGACAAACAAAGGGAAATCCCCGACGGTTCCCCTCATCATAATAATGAGCGATGTTGCAATTATCAAAGAGGCGACGGTGCGGACAAAAATATTTTTTGGCGGCGCTGGCTGCGTTTTTATTTTCAAAATAGCTTTCGAGAGCTTAAAAATAATCACACAAAAAACGATGAATGCCCCTAAAATTATGAACACATTGTAGTTCTGGTATATCGTGCTTATTAGGGCAGCGGTGTCATCCTCAAAAAAGCCAAAAATTAAAACATTGATGTGATCTTGAAAGTAGGAATAGAAACCGAAGTCTATGGCGAGAATTAAAAAAATGAGGGAGATGAAGAAGGTGTAGAACCATTTTAATGCAGAAAAGAAAGGTTTGAATGCGGAAGGAATGTTTTTGATAAACAAAACGATAAAAATGATTACCACTACGGAATTTAAGATTGCTATCACAGACAAATCAAATCGAAAACCCATCATAAAAGCACTGAAAATATCCCGCCCAAGTCCCAAAAAATTATCGCCCTGACCGTAATACAAGAAAAAAATTAAACGCCAAGCCGACATCAAAAGCAAAAACACTAAGTTAAGTTCGACAAGCTTTAGCAAAGTGTCCTTAAAAAATCTCACTCTGTCTCCTTTTTTAGGGGTTGCCCCTTTTAGGGGTCGCCCCCGCTGGCAAAGCAATTTATAGCTCGTTTATGCCGGGCAAGTTTTTGCTTTTTATCAAAGAAATAAAATCTGCAATTTTCATGGTTCCTAAGTCCCTATTTCCCCTTGCTCTAACCGCCACTGTCTCCCCGTCTTTTTCTTTATTTCCTATCACCGCAATGTATGGAACTTTTTGCATCGCAATTTCTCTAATCTTGTGTCCAATTTTTTCATTCCTGTCATCGAAAACTGCTCTTATCGAATTTTCTTTAAGTGTTTTCATAAGAGTGTTACAGTAGTCGAGCTGCTCATCATTTATATTTGCTACGACAACCTGCACGGGCGAAATCCACAAAGGCAAAGCCCCGACATAATGCTCTAACAAAACGCCGAAAAATCTCTCCATCGACCCAAGCAAAGCCCGATGGATCATATAAGGTCTCACTTTTTTGCCCGTCGAATCCATATAAGAAATGTCAAACCTCTCGGGCAGGTTGAAATCAAATTGAATCGTTGAACACTGCCAAGACCTGCCGATAGCATCTTTAATTTTTATGTCGATCTTAGGCCCGTAAAAAGCTCCTCCGCCCTCATCAATTTCATAATCATATCCCGTTTTTTCGAGGGCAGTTTTGAGAGAACTTTCAGCCCTGTCCCAATCAGCAATTTCCCCGACATATTTATTTTCAGGCCTTGTCGCCAAACAAATTTCGTATTCATTAAAACCAAAAGTTTTGAGCAGTTTTATTGCCATATTAAAAACACTGATGATTTCCCCCTCCAACTTTTCAGGGGATACTATTATATGGCCATCGTCTTGCGTAAAACCTCTCACCCTCAAAAGCCCATGCAGAACTCCAGATTTTTCAAAACGATAAACGGTTCCCAACTCGCAATATTTCACTGGAAGTTCACGGTAAGAATGGAGTTTCGTTTTGTATACCATCAAATGATGAGGGCAATTCATAGGTTTGATGCGGTAGGGTTTTCCTTCGATCTCCATCGGGGCATACATATTTTCAGAATAGGTCTGAAGATGACCGCTGATGGCGTAAAGTTCTTCGCTAGCGATATGGGGAGTTTGAAGCAAAGAGTAGTCATTTTCCAGATGAAATTTTTTCCAATAACTTTCAATGATGTCGCGAATTAAAGCACCTTTTGGATGCCACAAAACCAAACCCCCTCCAACCTCATCGTGTATACTAAAAAGGTCTAAGTCTGCACCCAATTTCCGATGGTCGCGTTTCTTGGCCTCTTCAATTCTTTGCAAATACTGAGCCAAATCATCTTTCGTCCAAAATGCCGTTCCATAAATTCTTTGCAACTGTTTTTTTGACGAATCTCCTCTCCAATATGCCCCTGCCACAGACAGAAGTTTAAAAAAAATGGCATCACCCGTAGATTTCAGGTGAGGCCCTTTGCATAAATCCATAAAATTTCCGCATTGATAAATATTGACTGTATCGCCCTCAATTTCTTGTGCTATTTCCGCCTTAAAAATTTCACCTTTTTTCTTAAAAAGCTCGACGGCAGCGACCTTTGGCATGGTGGAATGAACGAATGGATAATTTGCCTTAACAATCTCCCTCATTTTGTTTTCAATTTTCGATAAATCCTCAATGCTAAATGGGGTAGGTCTGTCGAAATCATAATAAAAGCCCTCCTCAATCGAAGGACCTATTGCTACTTTTGTTTCTGGAAAAAGTTCTGTTACTGCTGCTGCCATAATGTGCGAAGTTGAGTGCCTTAAAACATCCAAAATTTGCTTCTTTTCCATATTTTTTCACCATCAAAATTAGATTTAGCGTCGAGGGCGATTATAGCATAATATCCCCTCACCCCCTGAAATTGACATGAGGCTTATCTTGTAGTATTTTGCAAACATCATGAACAACAAAAATATTGGAAATTTAGTTGCAAAAATCATCGCAAATGTTGAAAAAAATGGAGACAAATCGGTTTTTGATTACATCAAAAAGCTTGACGGAGTTGATTTGTCAAAAACTGGCTTAAAAACCCCGCAAAACCTCATCAAATCCGCAAACAAATCCATCCCAAAAGACCTAAAAAATGCAGTTTGCTCATCTTTTAAGAATGTGTCTGCATTTCACAAAGAGGAACTAAGGCACATCAAACGTTCTTGGTTTATGACAAAGAGCGGAGTGAAAACCGGGCAGATATTTTCCCCCATAGAATCTGTGGGAATTTATGTTCCGGGAGGACGTTTTTCTTATCCTTCGACAGTTATCATGACAGCGGTTGCCGCAAAAATTGCGGGTGTTAAAACGATAGCAATTGCCACTCCGCCTCAGAAAATAAATGACGTTTTGCTCTTTGCAGCAGACCTCTGCGGGGTAAAAAACATTTATACCGTCGGGGGAGCTGTAGCGATTGCCGCTCTTGCTTGCGGAACTGAAAGCATAGAGAAGGTCGATATGATTGTTGGACCGGGAAATATGTATGTAAACGAGGCAAAGAGGCAGGTTTTTGGAAAAGTGGGGATCGATTCTTTGGCAGGACCAAGCGAAGTGGCAATAATTGCCGACAAAAATGCACCTTTGGATTTCATTGAAGCAGACATTATGGCTCAAGCTGAACATGACCCAGCCGCAAAAGCCTTTTTGTTTAGCGAAAGTGCCAAGACCGTTGCGGAACTTAAAAAGAGGTTGCCAAGCTTTGCCCTCAAGCAGACTATTTTTGAGGTTTGCTCAATTGACGAAGCTATTGAAAAATCAAATCAGCTCGCACCTGAACATTTAGAGTTGCTTATAAAAAATCCAGCAAAGCTAATTTCAAAAATTAAGAACGCTGGAGCAGTGTTTGCAGGTTATTTGACACCGACCGCCGCGGGAGATTATTGGGCGGGCCCGTCGCATGTGCTGCCAACGCAGTCATCAGCCAAGTTTTCAAGCGGGCTTTCCGTAGCGACCTTTCTTAAAAGGAGCAGCTACGCACAAATTCTTGCACCATCCCAAACCGCATACAGCCAAATAGCCGCTTTTGCCGAAAGCGAAGGCCTAATTTGGCATAAAAAATCCGCCCTTCGGCGCAACGGCGAGTGAAAGCCAATGAACCCGCCCAATAGACTGGCGGGCAGGCGACAACGACAAGAACTTAGTTGAGAGAGCTTAGATACGACTAAAACAAACAATAAACAACACAAACGGCAAAAAACCCCCTGCTTTCATCAGTAGCAGGGGGTTTTTCTTTGGTGGTATACCTATATAGTTGTATCGGCGGTTCGGGTGTTGGACCTGCAAATTGGGTGATGTCACCTGTAGGGGAGGGTTTCAAACCCTCCCGCCCGCCATTTCCTTTTGGCGGGTTAAGAATGCC
>JAITBH010000117.1 GCA_031283745.1 Candidatus Ectomicrobium neotermitis
TATACCCACGAGATCTCTTTGTTGTTTAACTTAAAAGCCAATATGCCTTTCAGCAAAGATAGACGCGAAGAAGCAGAGCTGTTTTATCCTTGGAAATGAGCAGGGCGTATAAACAATTAAGAGGGTGCAAAAATAAAAAAAGCTTGCCGAAATTTGGCAAGCTTTTTCCTTTTATAGGGGGAACTTGGGGTGTTTTTGATGTGGGATAGGCAAAAAAAGGTGAAAATACTGGGTAAATTAAGGTTTTTTGGGAGAGATTTTTCTTAAAAAGGAGGGGAAAAACTGTGAGACGGGAAACTAAATTTCTGAAATCGGTATTTCTGTTTGAGTTTTTGCTTTCATATCTTTCAAGAGCAAGCAGCCTCTCTCAAATTCTGTCTTTGCAAAAACTATCGTTTTATCTGCACTGATTTTGTTTGCATACTTTAATTGGTTGGTGAGATTTTTGCCTGCCAAAGGTGGGAAAACCGATATGTTTTTATTGGCTTGCAGCCCCTCTTTTGAGATTTTAACGGCAAAAGCAAAGGCTGCGTCCATAAGTTCGTTATCAGCAACGGCAACATATATTTTTTGCCTTGATGCTATTTTGTCAAAGAATCCAGTTTGTTCGGCTGCAAGAATGAGCCGCTGCGAGCCAAGTGCAAAACCTACCGCTGGTATTTGCTGCCCTCCCAAATCCTTCACAAGAGTGTCATACCTTCCGCCCCCGACAATAGCATCTTGAGAACCAATGGCAGCTGAACGAATTTCAAAAACCATACCTGTGTAATAATCCAAACCTCTGACGAGTTTTGAATCAATGGAAAACTTATAACCTGCACTTTTCAATAGAGCCTGCACCGCACTAAAGTTATCAAGGCACTGCTGGCACAAAAAATCCGTTATATGCGGAACATCCGTAAACTTAGCGGCATCAACCTTGCAATCAAGGGCTCTTAAAGGATTTTTCTCAATTCTGTTTTTGCAATCATCGCAAAGATCTTCTTTTGATGAAAAATAATCTATCAGAACTTGTCTGTATTTGGCTCTGCATTGCGGGCAGCCTAAGTAGTTGACACATATGGACATATCCACAATCCCAACAGCCGATAAAATATCGGCTGCTGTTATTATTATTTCGGCATCAGCGGCAGGAGAAGAATTTCCCAGCAATTCCCCTCCTATTTGATGAAATTGTCTATATCGCCCAGACTGGGGTCGCTCGTATCGAAACATTTCTCCGCTATAAAAAAATCTTCCTTCAGGATGAGACAAATCAAGCCTATGCTCTATATAAGCTCTCACAAAAGAGGCAGTTCCTTCAGGGCGCAAAGCAAACTTTTTCCCTTTTCTGTCTTCAAAAACATACATCTCTTTGCCGACAATATCCGTTTGCTCTCCGATAGAACGTATAAACAAAGCTATATCTTCAAAAATGGGAGTTCTTATTTCATCAAAACCACGTCGAGCAAATATCGACTTGGCATTGTTTTCAAGAACATTCATCTTGAAAGCGTCTATACCTATAATATCGTGTGTCCCACGCGGAGCTTTAATCGTCATTTTTTATCTCCTCTTTTGTTGCAGCATCTGCCTTTTCTTTGTCGCTTTTCTTGGTTTCCTCTTTTATTAGCTTCTCGACATGCTTTTTTAGCTCTTTTATGTCCTCATTTCTTACATTGTGCGACTTACGGGTATCGTTTAAGTTGATCACACCTACCGAAATAATAAATTGGAAAGCCTGATCTATGGTGTAGTCTGTATAAACAACATCTTTTTCATCAAACAGCATAAGAAAACCTGTGGAGGGATTTGGTGTGGTGGGCATAAAAACACAAACATAATCTTTCCCGTTGACCTGTATCTTGTTAGTTAAGAAAGCAACGGCAGAAGAGCGATCGGTGGGGTAGGGAACAATAACGACTTGCTTAAAACCCTTCTTTTTGTCGCCAGAGAAAATAAAATTAACAAATTGCTTTGTGGAAAAATAAACAGTGCTTAGTATTGGTATTTTCTCGATAAGCTTCTCTAAAAATTTGATGATGCTTTTTCCTAAGAATATGTTTGCCGCAAAACCTAAGAGGCAAAGGAGAACTATCGAAAGAAAAAAGCTGACAATTTTTACGATGATAACGCTATATTCTTTGTTGGAGATAAAAACATTGGCTGCGGCATAAATTGAGGGGAAAGTGAAATTACTTACCCAAGTAAAAACAATCGAAACTACAAAGTAAGTAAGCCATACGGGAATAACGACAGCTATCCCCATCACCAAGTAATTCTTCATTATCTCGCCAAGCTTTTGTTTAAACCCTTTCTTTTTATTTTCCATAAACGAAATCCCTCCCCGCTTTCAAGATTTTTTTGAGCTTTGCTTGAGAATTAGACTCGGCATAAACTCTCACGACCGGCTCGGTGCCGGAAAGCCTAAAGCCTATCCATGTATTGTTATCCAAAATAAATTTGTCTCCATCGATGGAAATTTTACTCTGAACTGGTATACCTGCAAACTCTTTTATCACGGTTTCTTTAAGCTTCTTCCTAAAATCTTCCATCACAGAAATAGGTAGATGGAAATTGAGCCTTGAGGTAAAAACCTTACCCGCAAGTTTTTCTATGTCTTTAAGCAAACCCGATGCTGACTTCTTGTTCATAGCAACTGCTTCTGCCATCAAAAGACAAGCAAGAATCCCGTCTTTTTCAGGAATATGCCCTCTGATCGTCAACCCTCCAGACTCCTCTCCTCCGATAATAAAGTCGTCGGGATTGTTGACCATAATATCCCCGATATACTTAAAGCCCACTGGGGTTTCCTTAACCTCTATGCCGAGCTTTGCGGCAAGTTTGTCTATCAAATGAGAAGTCATAACGCTTCTGGCAACAATACCTTTCCAGCCTCTTGTTTTATTCAAATGATAAAGCAAAATGGGAATGACTTGGTTTGGCGTTATGAACACTCCATTTGAGTCAATTATGCCGAACCTATCAGCATCACCATCGGTAGAAATCCCAAGTTTATAAGACTCCTTTTTGACAATCTTTGTCAGCTCTTTGAGGTTTTTTTCAGACGGTTCGGGGGCTGCTCCGCCAAACATCGTATCTCTGTTCTTGTTGATGGTTTTTTGTTTGATACCTGCCTCATCAAGCAAATAATCAAGATATTCATTGGCAGTCCCGTGCAAAACATCTGCTGCAACTTTAATTTTTGCCTTTTTCAATGCCTTAAAATCTATCAGCTGTTTTATTCTCCTAAGGTAGGCGGCACGGGGGTCATGAACAGCGATGAGTTTCTCCTTTAGCCCTTCATTAAAAGGGATGGTCTTGATGTCGTCTTTAGTTATAGTTTGGCAAAAGCTCTCGATTTTTTGTGTCGTTTCCGGCAGGGCAGGACCGCCCCAAGAAGGGGAGTATTTTATGCCGTTGTAGGTATATGGATTATGGCTTGCCGTGAAGTTAATCCCGCCGGTGAGTTTCAAGCGGATAATCTCATAAGAGATAACTGGTGTAGGGGTATCTCTTTTACAAAGAAGAGCTTTTATGCCGTTTCCTGCCAAAACTGATGCACAAGCTTTGGCAAAATCTTCAGACATAAACCTCGTATCGTATCCTATAACTATCCCAGACGGCTTTTTTTCCTCTTCATTGACAAGATTAGCTATTGCCTGCGTTACAACTCTTACATTATCGTATGTAAAATCCTCGGCTATTATTCCTCTCCAGCCTGAAGTTCCAAATTTTATTGCCATAATATCCTCCTTTTTTGATGGTTTTCTTTACAAAACTTATGCCTGCCACTCTTTTACTTTCTTCTCATAGGTATCAATTATTGTCTTGGCTGATGCCATTTTCTTGGCTTCTGCCCATACATGAAAGAACGTGTCGTCAGGATCAGGCACTAAAAGAACCCAGCTGCTGTCCGATAAATAAATCTTCACTCCGTCTATGAGTTCGGATTTTTTATGTTTCGAATGCTCTATGGCATTGCGCATAGTCTGCCCTTTTTTATCCCAAGAACAAGCGACTGCTTTATGCAAAACGCACAAAGGAGGAATCTGCTTTGCCACAGCACTTAGAGGCATTTTCACCTCGGCAAGCATTTCGACTATCTTGCCAATGGCAAACATTGCGTCAAAAGCTGCCTGAAACTGAGGGAAAATAAATCCACCCTGGCTATCACCGACGAAAATAATGTTTTCCTCGCTGGCAACATCCATAATGTTTCGCGGGCTGGTTCCCGTTCTCTTTACTTTCACCTTAAATTTCTTGGCAAGCACCTCTATAGCAGACGAAGCATATACTGGGACAGCTATTGAGACATTTTTGATGGAGTTGGTTTTCATGGCAAGGTAGGCTGCGACAAACATAGACAAATCGTTGTGCAGCACTTTCCCTTTCTCATCAACAAAAAACAGCTTTTCAGCCCCTGAATCGATCAAAAACCCTGCCGAACTATCGAGGGTTGTTACTATATTAGACAGCTGCGACAGTGAATTTTGGAAATCATCGGTAGATGTTGTTTTCGACCCGCTTGAGGTAACAAAAGCGTTCAGCGCCACCACATCTATGCCAAGCTCCCCTAAAATTGCAGGAAAAATCATCGAAGCGGAAGAGTTTGCATAGTCAATGACAAGTTTTTGATGGGAATTCTGAATAATATCCTTCTTTATTGTGTTCAAATAGCCCGTTCTATAGTAGTCAACAGCACGTGGAGGAACTATGATCTCCCCAATATCATTCAAATCCGCCCTCTTAAAATCCTCCCTATAGAAAAGCTGCTCTATGGATTTCTCTTGCTTTAGCGAAATGTCCCTGCCCTTAGCATTAAAAAACTTAATATCTATAACCTTCCCGTCAAAAGGAGACTGCCTGACATGAATGCCGCCTGCCTC
>JAITBH010000121.1 GCA_031283745.1 Candidatus Ectomicrobium neotermitis
GGGTTTCAAACCCTCCCGCCCGCCGATTCCTCTTGGCGGGTTAATTATGTGGTTGCCGTTATCGTTGACGACGCACGACAACGCCCACGACAAAAAAACCAACCCCGCACATTTTTCAAATTCCGCACCGCAATCACCCGTTCCATTTCGTGTTGTCCGTCCGCCGTTTCATTATCCCGTAAATGACCACACGGGAGGGTTTGAAACCCTCCCCTACATTGGTCGTTCGCCATCGGTGTTTGCCGGCAACGACCAACGGCAAAAAAACCAAGCACCCGCATTTTTCAAATTCCGCACCGCAATCACCTGTTCCGTTTCGTCTTGTCCGTCCGCCGTTTCATTATCCCGTAAATGACCACACGGGAGGGTTTGAAACCCTCCCCTACATTGGTCGTTCGCCAACGGTGTTTGCCGACAACGCCCAACGGCAAAAAACCAACCGCCCGCATTTTTCAAATTCCGCCCCGCAACCGCCCGTTCCGTTTCGTGTTGTCCGCCCGCCGTTTCATTATCCCGTAAATGACCACATGGGAGGGTTTGAAACCCTCCCCTACATTGATCGATGTTTTTGCCGTTGTGGTTTGTCGTTTTTGTTGTGGTCGCCTGCCCGCCATTCTGTTCGGCGGGGTAGCACAGCCCCCTTTCTAAAGGGGGTGCCGCCGCAGGCGGCGGGGGTTTGTGTTTGCCGTTCGCCGTTGTAGTTGCCGTTGTCGTGGTCGTTCCCTTCCGTTCCCTGTCTTTCCCTTTTGTTCCCTTTCGTTCCCTGGTCTCTCAGGTGGAACGCCCGCCGAAGGCAGGCCACTATCCACTAACCACTAAACTGAACTCCCTAAACTGCCGCCTGATTATCACAAATGAAAGCGCCATCGACAGGGCATCTGATATAGGGAAAGTGTAGAAAACTCCGTCTAAACCCAAAAAGCGAGGCAAAATTAAAAGAATGGGAATAAAAAACAAAAGCTGCCTCGACATACTCAAAATTGTCCCTTGTATCGGTTTTCCTATAGCTTGGAAAAAGTTCGATGTGATAATCTGAAAACCCAAAAACGGGAACATCAGCGTGCATATACGCAGAGCCTTTTGCGACATAAAAGCCAGCTCATCAGCCTTGCCGTGAAAGATCAAGATAAATGTATGCGGGAAAATTTGTATCAAGGCAAAACAGAATATGATGACAATTGTCGAGTATATCACCCCCGTCATATAAGCCTTTTTTACCCTATCTATCGCCCCAGCCCCGTAGTTGTAACCGATTATCGGCTGTATTCCCTGATTTAGCCCTATCAAAGGCATAATAAAAATCATCAGCAAACTAAACACTATGCCCATACTTGTTACTGCTATATCCCCTCCATAAATCAGCAGGGATCTATTGAGAAAAGCGTTTACTATACCCATCGCTATCTGCATAATAAAAGGTGCAAAGCCTAAAGCAGCTATTTGTAGGCAGAGTTTGGGGTCAAGTTTCATAAAACGGAACCGAAATCTCAGTTTTGTCTGCTTTGAGTTGAAATAGATCATCACCCACACAAAGGATATGAACTGGGAAATAACCGTCGCCCAAGCAGCCCCTTCTATTCCCCAGTCAAAAACAAAGATGAAAATGGGGTCTAAAACGATATTTATCACAGCACCCAAAATCTGGGTAAACATTGACATCTTGGGGTGGCCGTCTGAACGAATGAAATGGTTTATGCCCGGTCCGACTGCCCCGAAAATCCCTCCGATGAGGATCACTCGCAAGTATGCCTTTGCATAGCTAAAAATCGCCGGGCTGACCTTTAAGACATCAAGCAGAAACTCGTCTATGAAAATCAGGCTGATAATGATCATCACTGCCGGCACGGCAAAAAGGAGAACAAAAGCGTGCCCCATAATCTTTTCTACCTGCCTGCGCCGCTTTTGACCGAGCCGAATGGAAAATAAAGCGTTTGCCCCGACACCTATCAAGATAGAGGAGGCAATTAAAGCTGTCATAACGGGCATCACAACACTTATGCCCGCTATCCCCAGCGGGTCTATTCCATAGCTCACATAGATGCGGTCAACGATATTGTAAATGGTGTTGACAAACATTCCGATAATGGCAGGTATGGAAAACTTTAAAACTAACTTGCTTATCTTTTCATAGCCCAACTCGTCTGCGGCGTGTTCACTTGCGGCACTGCTCATTTCGGCACCCCTCAATCATAAAAATACCCAATAAGCCCCTGCCTATTGGGAGTTAAGACAACTTGCTTTTGGTAATTATAGCAGACTCTCACCCTTTTTTATTAGCACCTAAAAAACGCTGAAAAATCAATAACTTTTGGGGTAAAAATGGTCTTTTGACTTTAGGGGGAGCCTTTATTATAATCGAAACACTTTAACGAATGAGGAGACACGATTATGTCAACAGGAATTATTTGCACATTAGGTCCCGCAAGCCACACAGTTGCGATACTTAAAAAGATGGCGGCGGCAGGTATGACAGTAGTAAGGTTAAACTTTTCACACGGGACTTATGAGGACTATGAGATATTGTTTAAGCTTCTAAAGACACTTAACAAAGACAGAAAAGTCAAAATTAAAATTCTTGCAGACCTTGAAGGGCATAGGATAAGGATAGGGAAGTTTCCAAAGGGGCAGGTTGTGCTAAAAAAGGGTCAAAAGCTCATCATCACCAACCAAAAGAACATCACAAGTTCCAATAAACAGGTTTATATCGACTATAACAGCGCTTTGACCGACATCAAAAAAGGTATGGAAGTGTTTATTGACGACGGCAACCTAAAACTCGATGTCCTCTCTTCAAAGGAAAGCGAACTGATAACTGAGGTAAAGATGGACTATATATTGAAATCCCACAAAGGGGTAAACATCCCTCAAGCCAAGCTCCAGTTCCCGCCGATGGAAGAAAAAGACAAGAACGATATGATTTTTGCTTTGGATCACGGTGTAGATTTCATAGCCAACTCTTTTGTTAGAAATGCGGCGGATATGGCTCCTCTTCATGAGATTCTTCATGATAGAAAGGATAAAAAGTGCAAACTCATCGCTAAAATTGAGGATAGAACGGGCATCGACAATCTTGAAAACATACTTGAGGCAGTAGACGGGATAATGGTTGCAAGAGGGGATATGGGTATTTCGATAGACCTGTGGAAAGTTCCTGTTGTTCAAAAATATATCATCAAAAAGTGCATATCGCGTAAGAAATTTGCAATCACAGCAACACAGATGCTTGAGAGCATGGTAGAAAACATCATTCCCACAAGGGCGGAGGTCAGCGATGTGGCAAATGCCATAATTGATGGAAGCGACTATGTGATGCTTTCAGCAGAAACAGCGGTCGGTGCCCACCCCGTAGAAGTGGTTGCCATGATGAACAATATAATTGAGTTCACAAAGAAGAGCAGTTATAGGCTTTAGTCGAGCCTCTTTATGAAAGCTAAATATAAAATGCCCGCAGTTTTAGCGATTTCTTTTATTCTCGTTTTCGCTCAAGCTGCGGGCTATTATTTTTCAAAAAGCCTGTTTTTGCTCAGTTTGAGTTTATTTTCCTTCTCTTTTGCTTTCCATATACTCGTCAAATTTGCCAATACACTCGTTTTTGACCTATCCCCAAAAGATGCCCAAGAATTAACACTCGGGCAGTTAAAACCCCTCCTTATCAACTCAACCGTAATAATAATCGTCGCCGCTCTCATCATTTTGCGGGCTTTGCCTGCTATAAATAACCCCATGCCTGTCAATTTCGAATTGGGTGGGAAGTTTTTGGCTGCCTCAAGCCTGCTTTTAGCGATCATTTCCGTTATGTTGATAAGCGTAGTCAAAAGCAATCCCGAGACAAAACCCCTTCTATTAAGGAGCCTTTTTGTTTGCTTTATTGCTGCCTTAGGCACACTAAACATTATGTTTTTTCATATCAATTTGTATGAAACGGATACTTTCACGGCTTTGGCTGCGGCGGTCATCATCATTTTTGAAGCGGGTTTTTTACTAATCGGCAAACTGAAGGAGAAATAATGGACTTTGAGACACTTAAACTTTCAGATAAAGACCTTTTTGAAAGCTATATTGATAACGGGCTAAGCTTTGAAAACAATTTTGCCACGATGTTTGTTTGGAATGCTGTTGAGGGGCTTGAGTATAAATGGGCTGTTTATGAAAACGCATTGATAGTCAAAGTGATGGTTGGGGGGAAAGAAATTTTTGATATTCCCCGCACAAAAGACGAAAACTTAGACAAATATGTGGAGGCGGTGCTTGCTTATTGCAATCAAAACGGCATACCTTTTGAGATGAAAATGCTCGAAAGCAAGATTGAGGGCTTGTCAGCTGAGACAAAAGCCAAGTTTGATTTTAAGCCCATACCCAATCAATGGGATTATATTTACACAGCCTCCGATTTAATCGAGTTAAAAGGCTCCAAATTTCAAAAAAAGAGAAACTTGTTGTCCCAGTTTGTCCGCAAATATCAGCACACCTTTGTTGATTATGACCGCCAAAAGCATTATCAGCAGATATTTGATTTTCAAGAAAAGTGGAGGCAGAACGTCAAAAATGACGATGACAACTGGGAGATCGAGGCATTAAAATGCGCCTTAGACAATTTGGAGGCGCTGAATTTGTTTTGCGATGTCATTGAAATTGATGGAAAGCTATCAGCTTTTAGCGTTTCAAGTAGGCCAAGCCCCCGCAGCGGGGAGGTGCTTTTTGAAAAAGGGGATGTGCAATATAAAGGTATCTATGCCGCCATCGTCAACTTTACCGCTAAAAAGCACTTTGCAGACGCAGAGTTTATAAACAGGCAAGAGGATATGGGTTTGCCAAATATCCGCAGGGCAAAGCTGGCATTTAACCCGACAATGCAGATAAAAAAATTTATGCTGGAGTTAAAAAAATGAAAATAACTGAGCTAAGCGACAGCCGCAAAAAGGAAATTTATCAGCTATATGCTGAAAGTTTTAACGATGCCCAACCTTGGACGAACTTTTTCTTTGAAATTCTGGTCTACAAAATGCGGGCTTTTGGGGTTTTAGACGGCAAGAAACTCATTTCTATGCTTTATGCCACCCCCAAAAAGCTGATTTTCGGGGGGCGGGAGGTTTACTCGCAACTATTATTGTCGGTATGCACGGCAAAAGAATACAGAAGGCAGGGGCATATGAACAGACTTTTGGAATATGTGCAGAGGGTTTTTAAGCAAGAGCGGTATGAACTTTTGTTTTTGTGTCCCATCAACTATGACTACTACAAAAAGAGCGGCTTTTGCCCTATGGTTTATCAAGAAAACATAACTATTGAATATGACGGCATAGGCAAACATACCGTCAGGAAAGCTCAAACTAATGATGCCGCCCTGCTTCTATCCATTTATGAGCAATACACCGCCGCAAAAAATGCTTATGCCCTAAGGGACTTGGACTATTTTGATGTTTTGCTGGCAAATACAAATACCCTCATCATCTACAATGAGGACGAAGCGGCGGGGTATATCTCCTATGATGGGTATTATTTTGAGGTTTGCGCCGATCAAGAGCTTTTGTCATCTGTGGAAGCTTTAGATGGGAGGAGTGTGGATATTTCCGCCGCGTCGGGTCAAATTATACAGGCTGCCTACATTCTCAACCCCTCAACTTTCGACAAAAGGGATTTGGAAAATCCGCTAAATGTTAATTTTGATAGGTATTATTGAGGGGGAAAAATGAGTATGCAAGTAAAAAAAGAGATGGTTTGGGTTTGCAAAACTATGTGGGATAAAGGGTGGGTAGCATCAAATGATGGGAATGTGAGCGTGAAAATTGGAAAAGATAGGTTTTTGACCACTCCGTCAGGCATAAGCAAGGGTTTTATTTCGGTCAAGATGATTTTGGAGGTAAACTGTCAAGGGAAGGTTTTGAAAGGGGACGCAAAATATAAACCTTCCTCTGAATTTGCACTGCACAGCCATTGCTATCAAAGACGAGCCGATGTTAGGGCTGTTGTTCATGCCCATCCGCCATTTTCAACTGCTTTTGCAATAACAAAAACACCTCTGTCTGCATTTTCCTTGATAGAGGCAGTTATGGCTTTTGGCGAGGTTCCAGTTGCACCTTATGCCCTGCCCGGCACAGCGGAGGTTGCAAACTCGATAGACCCGTTTTTGCCCTCTCATGATGCCGTGCTTTTAGCCAATCACGGGGCCGTCACGATAGGAAATTCTTTGATGGCTGCCTTTTTTCGTATGGAATCCTTAGAACTTACCGCAAAAACCCTTGCCATCGCCCGATTGATCGGAAAAGAACAGCGGCTGAGTCCTAAACAGATTGAGGAGATACTTAAACAGCAGGGGTCAGGGAACGGGAACGGCCAAACGGCAGGGATCAGGGAACGAAAGGGAAAGAAAGGGGAACAAAAGGGAACGACCGGAACGGCAGTGGATAGTGGTTAGTGATTAGTGGTTAGTGAACGACCACGGCGAACGGCAGTGAACGGCAACGACGGGGAACTCGCTGTTTGCTGTTGTCTTGTCTTGTCTTTGCTTTTCACTAACCACTAATCACTATCCACTAACCACTCAGGTGGAACGCCTGTAGAGCCGTTCGGGTGGAACGCCCGCCGAACAGAAATTGTTAAGAACTACCATAAATTGTATATTCAAGCCTGATGAGGGGCTCGTAGGGACGCGAGCCCATTAAACAAATAAAGAAAGCCCAAACGGATGAAGGGCTCGTAGGGACGCGAGCCCATCAAACAAATAAA
>JAITBH010000151.1 GCA_031283745.1 Candidatus Ectomicrobium neotermitis
GGTGCAACTATTATAGGAGGGCTTTTGCTTGGAGTTTCAAGAACCGCCGCTACCGAGTTCACTTTTTTCCTTGCCGTGCCTGTGATGTTTGGTGCAAGTGCTTTGAAATTGTTTAAGACGGGCTTAAATTTTAGCGGCTCTGAAATTATTATTTTGCTCCTGTCGATGATAACAGCCCTCATCGTTTCAATTTGCTCAATCAACTTTCTTTTAAGCTACATAACAAAACACAACTTCAAGGTTTTTGGCTACTATCGCATTTTGCTTGGTCTTTTGGTGCTGGCCTATTTCTTTATCAGCAAATAAATTCATCGCTGCTACCAAAAAAAAGACCTCATACCATAAGAGTATGAGGCTTTTTGTTTGTCTACCTTCTAAACTTTAATCGTTGTCAACTTTTTCTTCTATCGTTTGACCCGTGCTGACATCTGTTCCTGTGAGCGTGTAATACTTGACGGAAATTCCTGAGGCAAAAACATAGACCTTGTTTAAGTAAGCATCCCTGTCGTTTATCTTCAAAATTCCTTTCGGCTCGCCATTGACTAAGGTTACCTTTATTGGCTTGCCCTCAACGGCTTTTAACCTTAACTCATAAGCCCCTTCGCCGAGATCTGTTACCGAAAAGCCATAAGCCCTTTTATCAAGCATACCAAGCTCTGCCCTGCTACCGTCTTTAGCTAAAAGCTTCCAGTATGCATCGATTGGATTTTTGGAGTTTATCGTTCCGTCGGGGTTTAACACCACATCGTAGACGACAATGTTTGCGTTTTTGTTTCTTTCAATATGAAACAAGTTCTTTTGATCGGCAAAAGCTAAGCTTGCAGCAAACGTTAAAACCGCAAAGCTCAAAGCAAATAACATTAGTTTTTTCATTTTTTTCTTCTCCTTTTTATTGTGCAGCTATTGTTTATAAAAGTTATCAAAACCGCAGTCGTAAGTGCTGCCGTTTCAACCCTCAAAATATTCTTACCTAAGGTTACTGTCTTAAAACCCAAAGCTTTTACCCGCTCAATTTCTTTGTTTTCAAAGCCGCCCTCCGGCCCAATAAAAATGTTTACACTCATTGGTTTATTTCCTTGTTGCAAATCGCTTATCAAACAGCTCTCCTCCCCTTCCCAAGGAACAATGTTTATAAACCCTTTTTTATCGCTGGATTGCTTTAAAGCCAAGTCAAAATCTATTGCAGGTGAAATTTTCATTATATCGCTGCGTCCACATTGAGAACTTGCCGCTATCGAGATTTTGTTGAGGTGATCAAGCTTACTTTTTGATAGCTCTGTCTTGACGCTTCTTGCTGTGTTTATTGCACAAAGTGCCAAAACACCGAGTTCGGCGCACTTTTCTATAAGCCACCCAAATCGATCTCCCTTTGGAATGGCAACATAAAGATTTATTTCAAACTCTTGAGGGGTAAATGAAGCAGACAAAATTTTCCCGCTGATCTCTTTTTTTGAGACAGAAGTTATTTGGCAGCGATAAGAATTTCCCTGCCCGTCAAAAATCATTATCTCATCTCCGGCTTTTACTCGTCTGACCTTTGCAAGATAATGAACCTGCTCGTCATCCATAATAAAAACACCGTTTGAGATGTTTGAGGGTTTAATAAAAAAGTGAGGCATAAGCTCTCCTGTAGAGCAGACAAAAATCAACCGCCGCTATATGAAATTGGCGGCGGTCAAGTTTTGGCTATGGTTGTGTCTATAATTTATTTGTTGCGGGAAATTAAAACTTTCAAGAGTATCGGAGTAACAAAGGTTGTCAGCATTATCACGACGACAAGTGCACTATATATCGACTGCTCAAAAACCCCCAACGTTAAGCCCATGCTCGCAAAAATCAGCCCGACCTCTCCGCGAGGGACCATCGCAACTCCAATGAGAAGCTTGTTGATCTGTTTCTTCAAGACAACAAAACCCGCCGCAGCTTTCCCGATAAAAGCAACGACAAACAAAACTCCTGCAAGCATTAAAATTGTTCTGTTTTCTGCGGGCAGTGGATTAAAAATGCTCACATCGACTTTCGTTCCCATCAAGACAAAAAATATCGGCACAAGGAAAGCATAAAGGGGCTTAACTCCAGCCTTTATCTCCTTAGTAAATTTTATGTTTGAAAGAATGAGACCTGCTGCAAAAGCACCAACAATTGGGGCTAAATCGGCTTTCATTGAAAACGATGCGATTATGAGACAAAAAGAAATGCCCATAATAAAAACCACAAATTCCTGTTTCATCTTGTTGACAAACTCAAAAAGTTTAGGGGCTATCAAAAGTCCCAGCCCTATCACCAGCACGAGGAAAAGAACTGCCACGCCTGTTATCTCGACGATGCCCGTTATCGTAATTTCAGAACCAGCAACAAGTTTTGAAACTACGGCAAGTATCGTTAAACCGATAACGTCATCTATAACCGCAGCACCTAAAACTATCTTTGCTTCCTCTGTGTCGAGCTTGTTTAATTCAAGAAAAACGCGAGCAGTTATACCTACCGATGTGGCAGTTAAAACTGCACCCGCAAAAATTGCCGAAGTTGTCGACATACCAAAAGCGATGAAAACGAAATAACCTAAAAGGTATGGGAAAATTACTCCCATAAAAGCGACTGCCGTAGCCCAGCCTCCAGCTTTGGCAAACTCTTTTATGTTAGTCGATAAGCCCGCCTCAAAAAGCAAAATCACCGCACCAAGTTCCCCGATGGCAGCAAAGGTTGGTGTTTCATATATCAACCCTAAGACGCTCGGCCCGATAATCACGCCCGCAATCAGCTCGCCGATAATTGCACTCTGCCCGCATTTAAGGGCAATTTCGCCAAAAATTTTAGCAGCGACCAAGATAACTGCAAAGTAAAACAAAAAGTTAAACAGTTCTGTTCCGTGCATAATACACTCTCCTCTTATTTAAGTTGCAAATCACTCAAAAAACCCCAACTTTTGAGCTTTTAGACACCCTTTGAATTTTTAGTTTCAGTTTGCCTTTCTTTGTAGAAATCGGTCTCGTATTCGCCAATTTTTATCTCATAGATTATTTTCTTGATCTCATTTACACATCTAAACAAACCGTTTTTTATATCCATACCCCAAAAACGAACCACCACCCATCCCATTTTATTAAGCATTATTTCTCTTTCTTCATCTCTATCCATATTACGTTTAATTTTCAATAACCAATATTGACGATTTGTCTTAATAGTTTCTTTTCTTATTTCCCAATCCTTGCCGTGCCATAATTCTCCATCGCAAAAGACAACAACTTTATACTTCGTTATAACAATATCGGGTTTACCGGGTAAGGTCTTAAAATTCTTTCGATAACGAATGCCTTCGTGCCATAATGCTTTACGCAATAAAACCTCGACCGAAGTATTGTTGCTTTTAATACGCGACATGCTTTTATGACGTTGCTGAGGGGTTAAGTTGTCCATACATCACTCCATTCTAAAAAACGTAAACCCTTCAGGGAATTTAATGTTCGGCATCCAAATTGGAATTCCGCTCCATTTCAATTTTTCTTCGCCTGTTAATCGATACATAACAAGAACAAGATTTTCTTTAAGTTTCTCTACGGTTTTGCGATCAGATGAGGAAAGCATTGTTCCAGTGCCTTTTGTTATCTTATGCCCAATACTAACCATTATTTTGGCTTGTTTTATGTTGTTCTTTGCTGCAATAACCTTTACCGCATTGATAAATTTTTTAGAACTCCAGTCATTTTTTTCATCACTGCTCAAATGAGAAAGCACCTCTAAAATAAATTCAATTGAGCAGTTTCTTATTCCTTTTCCATTGCGGGGCAACAGCAATGTGTTTAATTCTTCAAGGGTTCTGTTGACAGGATAGGCTGCAAAATAATTTATCCCACCGACAATCTGCTCTAAACACCGAGAATCAACAACTGTTTTACGGGTAGGTTTTATACCGCTTGCATACACTAAAGGAATTCCGCCAACACCATCAATCCCATGTTTCACTATTTGTTTTGTCAACACTTTTTGAGATTCGTTCAACTCTTGAAACATCTTGAAAATCGAAAAAGGCATGAAAAGCCTCATCAAACCTCTATCGCGATCGTAGCCAAACATTCTGCAGTGTTGCCAATAGGTATCCGCTTGAGGAGTTTTAGCTGTTCGGGAATAATAAATTGTCTGTAAATTAGGAAAAGTTATTCCTCTCCCTAATATGTTCCCGCCTACAACAATATTGTATCCCGTTTCAACATCAATAGTGGCATTTGATTTTGAATTTAGGATGAGTTTGTTTATTTCACGTTGATGCAACATATCCTTTATACAGTCATATATTGAGTCAAAAGGCATTATTTCTGGTTTTGTTTCATAAAGATTTTCTCTCTCCGCCAATAGATTATTTTTTAGTTCATCATCATTATCGGTGATGCCTTGAAGAATGGTATTCAGCGTTTCTCCAATTTTCTTAGCTACAGTCGTGTGATCTCGCATCTTTGCACTTGGATGGATCAAGAAATTACAGACTTTTGAATGACCTGTCAGCTTAAAATGAGCAACTACAACAAGATAGTTAAGGATAGCCCGATTAAGCCAATAAGTGTCAGCGTTAGGATCGGTCGTTGTTTGCATAGTGCTGTCATCGGTTTCAATAATGCAATACGGCTCAGGCTTAGAAAAGAAAAAGTCTCCGCCGAGATAGCTTTTGCTCGGTTCGAAATATATTACGAAGGACGGTTTGAATTCAGAGGCATCTGTTTGTAACAGAACAGCTTGAGGAGTTGCCGTTACTTGCAGATAAATACAAGAACTGCAGGCACTTCGAATATCCCGAATATGTTTGTTTATAACAGAAATGTCATTTTGATTAACTTTTGCGTTTAGGCTTGCCGCATCTGCTTCGTCGTCTAGAACAAAGAGCGATCTCCCCTCAAGAAATTTTGAATTTACGAGATAGTTGCGCCATTTTTTTAATACTGACGAATTCTTTTTCAAGACGATCACAACAGGATTCCGCATTTTGTTGATTGCAAATCGTATGCTGTCAGATTCTCCACAAACACAAAAACGGGGAAAACTCTCTAATGCCCTTTTGAAAGTCTGTTGCTGTAACCGCGTATTGTCGGTAGTTAAGACAAGGAATAAATCAAACTTTCTATCCACCGCCGCCGCAATTATGCCGAACATCTGTCCTGTCTTTCCGCTTTGGACTTCGCCGAGCAAGAGTCCATTCTGTTGGCTTTGATAATCAAAAGACTCTATCTTGTTAAACAATTTCGAGGTGACTTCAAGGATTTTTTGTTTGGTGTCGTCGAATTTTATTGTTTGAAGATATTCGTCAAGATTATTCATTTGTTTACTCCAAAATCCATATACCAAGTACCTAAAATTGATGTCTTGGTAAGTGTTATTGTGTTCCGTCCGTATCTAATAAAGGTATCTGCTGTTACCTTTGCACCAATTTTAAGAGCATTACTGTTTTCTAATCTGCCTTTCAGCCATCTTCCAAGTATTTGCAAGTCGCCGGCGGAACGCAAATTCTTCGCATAGTCTCCGTTTGTAACGCATTTAAATTTATAGCCGTCGTCAGTAATCACAGTAAATTCAATTTCACGTGGATAATCAGGCAATCTTGTTATATTGTTTGAGACCATAATATTCGACTCATACCAAGGGCGATGACGGACGAGCCCATTCGGAGTTCCCCTGCCTTTGCCGTGGTAACAGTTGAGATGACTTTTTTCTTCTGGTTTTATTTCGATATCAAAACTAACAGGTGTTAATGAGTTAAGCGTTTTTGTTATCTCGTCGTCTGTAACTTTCTCTACACCCAAATATCCCTCAAATAAATTATTTGGTTCGACGATTGTAATTTCGTTGCGATTGATTGCTTCTATATTACGGCAGTATTTGTTTTGGAGATCTGTTAGAAAATGTTCAATGTTGGCATTGATTGTCTCGTTACATATAAGAATGTCCGTATCATAAATTCTTTCCATAGTGCTGATTTTAGTTAGATTGCTTGAGCCAACTATCGCAGAATAATCGTTTTCTGTGCATTGGAACGAATAAACTTTGCCATGATATTTAGATACTTTTGATAGAAATACTTTTCCAGAATCATTTTTGTTTAACAGTTTAGAAAGCTCTAACAGAGCTTCATATTGCCCTATAGAAAACCCCTCAAAAAAATGCATCCCAACGACGACAGAGAGTTTTGTTTTAAGACCGCTGTTATATAACCCCAACAATTCTGCAATCGCTTCCTCTGAAATATAACCGCTGGCAATTTTTACCGAGATTGAATGCTGCAGCAACGAAAAGAAAACATCGGGAAATGTCTGTGCCTTCGTAATCAATGGCGAAAAATTTGAGTTCAACAATTCAATCATTATCTGCTCCTGAACCATTAAATTTCAGGTCATATTCCAAACGTTCTTTGAGAGAAAGTTCATGTAATTTTTTATTGATTTTATTTAAGTCAGTCTTCTTATAGTTATTTTCAAAAAGAGGTTTTAAGGTCTGGGCAAGCAAAACAACCCCGTCAGGCGGAACAGCATTTCCTATCTGCCGTCTTATTTCCGTAACAGACCCCTTGAATTGATAATCGTCTGGAAATGATTGAAGCCTTGCCCGCTCCCTGTTACAAAGAGGGCGCGGTTCAGGATAATGATAACCCCAAGTTCCGCCTCCACCGGCAGCAATAATTGTTTTTGACGGTTCATTGCGTTTTATGCGGCGGTAAACGTGGCTAATCATGCCTTTTACATATTCGGGGTCGTCTGCGGGAATATCTTTGAAATTTCCGCCTTCCGGTATACGATCGAGCAGTTTTCTTGTTTTTTCCGCTATTTTAATTTCTTCCCTGTTAAAATCGGCAACTTTTTCCACATCTTTTAGTGCTTCCCCTGCAGTTTTATATTTATGCACCCTGCCTTCTCCATGTGTCGGTGCGGGGTGGATAAAATTAAATCCGGTATCAAGGCGAATGCCTACAATAATTACCCTCTCACGAAGTTGGGGAACGCCATAATCTGCAAAATTATAAAGTTGAATTTTTACCATATAGCCGTCTCCTGCATTACTAAAACCTTTTAGAATTTCTTCTATCGCTTTTCCTTTGTTGGTGGTGAGAAGCCCTTTTACATTCTCCGCAACAAAAGCTCTTGGTTTTTTCGCGTTTATGAAACGCAAATAATGCTTATACAGGTTGCCCCTCCCGCCTTTAAAACCGGGTTGTTTCCACACAACAGAAAAATCTTGGCACGGAAAACCCCCGATTATTAAATCGCATACAGGAATACCCGAATCTTTTTCGGGGAATATATGCTCAATATCTTGTTGAGTAATTATATTTTTGCCGAAATTTTCTGTGAAAGTTTGAACCGCCCATTCATTGATGTCATTTGCCCATATGGTTTTATACCCTGCTTTATGAAACCCTAAATCCAAGCCTCCGCACCCGGAAAAGAGAGACAAAACTCTCGGTTCTATTTTCTTTGACCTCATAATTTCCTCCCACGATTTACAGAATTTAATTTGACAAATAAAAACTCCGCCATTGATTTGATGATTACAAAGTTAACGACAAAACGAATGCGTCTTTTTTGGTGGAGGCGGCGGGAATTGAACCCGCGTCCGAAAATGCGGCAATGCGGCCGCTACAGGTTTAGCCCGGAATTTGGTCTCGTTTAAGCTGCCGTCTCCGGACGGGATTACAGCCTAAACCAGCTCCGTTTTGATTTCATTTTAAGCTGACGGAACAAGCCGCTTAAAACTACCCTGCTTTTGACGTTTTATCCTAATAGCAGGAGTCTCAGGTAAAACGAGCCGTTTAAGCGGCTAAAGGCATAAACCCAAAATTGGGTCTATGCGCAACATTTTTAATGTTGTTTATTTTTTAGTCGATTTTTAAGGAGCCTTCGACCAACTCCTACCTGCTGCCATCACTTCCTTACATTCCCGTCGAACCCTGTTCGCCCCCATTTTTGTCAAAAAACTAAGCCTTCTACTTAAAACTGATCTGCTTTCCATCTATGTAAATCGCCTTTATCTCGGCATTTCCATAAGAATTTATCGACACCTTTGCATAAATATCATTGCTCTTGCTTTCTGCCTCATCTGCACTTATCCGCCCGCCCCAACCCTTGCCCTGACTTATGTATTGATCCAAATCGCTGATATAAAAATTGTTTATGGGATACCTTATAGAGATCTCTGGGCTGCTACGCGACCAAAAAGAAGGATTTTCTACCCTGATCTTGCCTTTGATAAACAAACCTTTTGGCGGGGCGGAATAGATTTTGTCCGCTTTGTAAAAAGTTCCATCTTCTATGAGCGAGACAAAAACCTGCTCTCCGTTTTCAGGCTGGCTGATGTCTGAAAACTCTGACATATCGCTAACCCTGCTTATCTCATAGTGCAGCCACAGAGCATTTTTACCAAACCATTTCCTCTCTTCCTGCACATACATTTTCAAAAACACAGTTTTGCCGATAAGTCTGTATTCTTTATAGCCCGTCCAAAGCCCCAGCAGCAAAAACCACAATCCCATCAAAATAAAAAAAGCCTTTTTTGAACTCATAGCCCTATACCCTCTAATAACTTTGTTGTCAGTTTGCGTTTTTGGAAGCTAAGAAAAAGCACGAGTGCTACTATTACCCCTACCCCTATGAGTAGAAAGTATATAGCGGGCAAAACTGACCAAAAAAGCACGAAATACTGAGTTGCTGCAAAAACTGCCAGCCAAAACACCCCCACCCTTACATAAAAATTGTCCTTTGGGCTGCCCTTAATCCCCTCTAAAATCATACAAACTGCCGTAGCGGCAAAAACTATATCTGCAACTGCTGACGGAATGTTTGTTATGAGCAAAACAAAGAAAAAAACTATCAAAATTGTCATCGCTACAGTCGAAAAAATGCTGCCCTTAGGCTTAGGGCGGGTAAAAAAAGCAGCCAAAACAAGCACTTCAAGCACTATAAGGCAGATGCTGACTATGTTTATATGCCACCCAAAGAGCGGAAAAGTAAGAGTTCTTATCCAATCAGGGCTAAAAAATATTGAAAAAGTCGTCAAAAGTAAGCTGGGGCAGAGGATAAAAAAACCAACTCTTTGCAAGGAACTGCCGACAAGTGCAAATTTCTTAGAAAAACTGTGAGCCTTGCCGATACAAAAGTAAAAAATTCCTATCAAACAAAGGACTATCGGAAGGGAAAAAATCGCTTTTATCGATAAAAAGCTGTCCTTTAAGCCCGCTCCCCCTTTGATTAAAACAGGAAAAAACGAGATATTTCTTATGGCAAAGCCGACAAATAGAGCCGATAAAACCCAAACTAAGAAAATCGCTGTCCATAGATAGACTATAGATCGCTGACGCACAATATAGCCCAAAGGCAAGATAAATATTAGCCAGATGATTAGAAGGAAACGCCAAGAAAACTGCCAGCCATAGCTATAAGCCACCAAAAAAATTAAAGCCCCAACAAGAAAAGCCCCCGCAAAAACTAAAAAGCGCCCTGCAGATTTGAAAAATTCAGTTCCTCTTGCGATAAATCCCCCGATGGTGCTGGCAAAGACTATAAAAGCAAGTATTAAAACGTTGGCAATGCGGGGCATAAAAGCCCAGTTGGATATGCAAAAGAAAGCTACGGACAAAACGATGAAAATGTAAGCGATGGAAATGCACAGACCTATCCGCCTTATATCCGCTTCTTTTTTTATCAAAAGCTCTATTTTTTGGCTTTGCGACTCAGTAATTATCCCCGCTTTTAGAACCTTCCCTACAATGTTATTCACATTTCCTCCTTTTATCTCTAAAAAAACGTCTCAAAATGGCTACACTTTCTGCCTCAAACTCTCCGCCTACCCTGTGGGTTTTAATCCTGTGGTTTAACTTTTTGCTCTGGGCGATATTAAAAACGCTTCCGCAGGCGCCTGCCTTCTCGTCTGCCGCCCCAAAAATTATGTTTGCCGCTCTTGCATTTACTAAAGCACCTGCACACATTGGGCAGGGTTCGAGGGTTACATACACGTCACAGCCGTTTAAGCGGTAATTTTTCAACTTTTTGCAGGCTTTCCTTAGAGCAACCATCTCGGCGTGGGCTGATGCATCGGAGTTTTTTATGCACTCGTTATGCCCTCTTGCGATAATTTTTCCGTCTTTAACAATAATAGCCCCGATGGGAACCTCATCGCAGTCGAATGCTTTTTTTGCCTCTTTGAGGGCTGCGGCAAGAAAGCGGTCAGGCGATGTTTTCAATGTGGCCCTCAAGCGTTTGCCTAAACTCTTTTGGGAACTTTATGGGCTTTAAGGCGCTATTAACTAAAACATGCTTGGTTTTACCTGCTGTCAAAAGTTTCCCCTGACATTTAATTTCATAATAAAAAGTGATGCTTGCAGCAGTGATTTCAACGAGTTTTGTGCCTATCTCAATGATGTCGTCATATTTAGCAGGTGCAAAATACTTGCACTCCGCAAAGACCACAGGGAAAAATAAGCCATCTTCCTCTACCTTTTTATATACCAAACCCATCTCCCTAAACCATTCCGTCCTGCCCCGCTCAAAAAAAACCAAATAGTTTGCATAGTAAACCATTCCCATTTTATCTGTGTCGGCATAGGCAATTCTCTTTTCTATTATGTTCATCAAGCCTCCAATGATTTCTTGAGTATCGTAGGTATGTATTCTTCCTTGCCTATGGCAATAATGTGGACGCCGTCGGCAAATTTGCGTAGCTCTTTTATGGTTTGGGCGCATATTTCTATGCCCTCAGCAAGCGGGTCAGCGGCAGAATTTATCCTGTTTTGGGTTTCTTTTGGGATCTCAACACCCGGCAGACTCTGCAAAAACCCCATAAATTTTGGCGAAGTTAATAAAGGAACACCCGCTATGACTTTTATGCCCTTCATCTTTATCCTGTTGAAAAAACCTTTGAACTTGAGAATGTCAAAAATTATCTGGGTCTGAAAAAACTCTGCCCCTGCCAAAACTTTCTTTCTAAACATAGCAATCTGAAGCTCTTGAGGGTCAGCTGAGGGGTTTATGGCTGCCCCTACACAAAATTTCGGGATACCGTTTAACTTTTTGCCCGCTAAATCATAACCGCTCTCAAGGATTTGTGTTGTTTTTATGAGCTGAACCGTGTCTAAGTCATAGACCATTTTCACGTTGGGATACTCTCCAAATCTGGGGTGGTCCCCGCTGATAATTAAGACATTTTCAACGCCGAGTATATTTGCACTGAGCAACTCGGTCTGCAAAGCTATTCTATTTCTGTCCCTTGAGGTGAGCTGCAAAATAGGCTCGATGCCGTTTTTGAGCAAAATGCTGCACATTGCCAATGCCCCAGCCCTCATCGAGGCTCTTTGATTATCCGTAACATTTACCGCATCCACCGCCCCGGCAGATTTTAAGCTCGCTGCTCGGCGTAAAAAAGCTGAAGTGTCTGTCCCTTTAGGGGGGTAAAGTTCTGCGGTGATTAAAAATTTGCTGTCTTTTAGCTTGTCCTTAAATTTCATAGCTGCCTCTTATAAAGGGGATATAAACGACTTTATAAACTCGTCTGCCTTTCCATGTTTTTTAAGCTTTTCATAGATCAAAACCCAAACGCAGTCCTGTTTGTCGTCAACTTCACACTTTCCACCTACAAAACCCCCGCACGGGCCGTTTACTAAACCTTTCGGGCAACGGGTTTTCTGGCATAACCCTTGAGTAAAAGACAAAACGCAATGGCCGCAAACCGAACAAAACCTCTTATTTTGCGACCCGCTTGTTGATATGCAGATAGAATTTAAGCCCGCCGCAATGGTTTTTTGAGGGAAAATGTCGCCTACGGTCTGAACGCCGGTGCCGCAGGCTAAAATTAAAACAGCGTCTGCTTTGGCAAAATCCTCGTTTTTGGCGAGATACTTTTCTACGGTTTGGAGATTGCACGCCGCTGGCAAGACAAGAGTTCCTGCTACCTGCTTTCCTTTAGACAAAAGCAGCTCTTTCATATCGTCAACAGCTTTCTGGTCGCCTGTTTTAGATCTCGCCGCACAACTTGCACAGCCAATAACAAAAATTGTTCCGCTGTCTTGCAGGCTTGCTAAAACTTCTTCTTGGGGCTTTTTTGAGGTTAGTATCATTTCATTTCCTTAATTTGACTGACCGCTTTATGCAGCCCATCAGCACAAACGGAGTCAAAAAATTCAACAGCTCTATCTTTAATCGCATCAATTTTGTCTTTATCAGCCTTATCAAACCGTGAAAGGACAAAGTTGATGGTCGGCTCAAAGTCTGGGCAGGGACCTACTCCAAGCTTCATTCGGGGAAATTCCATAGTGTTTAGATGGGCTATTATGGATTTCAAACCGTTGTGGCCGCCTGAGGAGCCGTTCATCTTGACCTTAAATTTACCTAAAGGGATCGAAAAATCATCATAAAAAACAAACATTTCTTGCGGGGCGATCTTGTAATAGTGCATAAAAGAGGAAAGAGGTTGCCCCGAATTGTTCATAAAAGTGAGCGGCTTTAACAAAAACACCTTGCTGCCGTTGGGTAGGTGATAAATAGAAAAACCCGCCTCAGGACTTTGAGTTTTGAATACAAGGTTTTTTGACTGTGCTATCTCGTCTAAAACCTCAAAACCAAAGTTGTGGCGGGTTTTCTCATATTTGCTGCCGGGATTGCCCAATCCGACAAAAAGTCTGATAGGCATTGACTATTTTTTATCTCCTGCTTGAGTTCCTGCACCTGCCGCTGGAGCCGCCCCTTCTTCACCTTCTTTATCTTTCTTACCTTTTGATATGACCTCTGGCTCTGCCGCGCCCTCAGCATCTGCAGACTTTTCTTCCTCAGCACTGACTGTAACTATATGAACTATCAAGGAGTTCGGGTCGCTTAAATATTCAACACCGTCAAGTTTTGGCAGATCTGAAACAAGAACTCTCTGCCCTATGCCCAATGGGCTGACATCCACTGTTACTTTTTGAGGAATATCTCCCGGCAAGCATGAAACTCTTATCTCTCTAACTATGGTTTCCATAACCCCGCCGAAATTCTTAACCCCGTCAGATACCCCTTCTATATGAATAGGAACCAAAACTTCGACTTTGTCTGTCAAGGAAACATTTTGGAAATCAATATGAATTGGCTTCTGGCTGATGACATCTCTTTGAATATGCTTAATGATAGCCGCCTTCTTGCCCTCAACAAAGTTTAGGGTTACAAGGACATTTGAGCCGTTTTCTTCAACAATGGTGAGAAAAGACTTTTCATCTATTGTGATGCTTGCCGTCTTTACATCCTTGCCATAAAAAACTGCCGGGATCTTGCCCGCATTCCTGTTAGACGACAACTGCCCTTTAGACACATTTACTCTTGGTTGGACTTCTAATAACACTTCTTTCATAAAGCCTCCATATCTAATTTTTATAAAAACAATGCACTTACTGATTCGTCATTTGAAATTCTAATAATCGCTTCCGCCAAAAGAGAGGCTATGCTTAATACCACAAACTTTCCTTCCGTCTCTTTGGTCTTGACGAGTGGAATTGAATCGGTGATGACCATTTCCTCTATGCAGGACTCGTCTATTTGTTTCTTTGCATCTCCCGACAAAATGCCATGAGTAGCAGTTGCAAGGACATTTTTTGCACCCTTTTCCTTTATAGCTGCCGCGACTTTCGTCAAGGTTCCGCCTGTATCAACAATGTCATCTAAAATTATGCAGGTCTTACCGCTTACTTCGCCGATTATGTTCATTATTGCCGCCTCATTTGGACGAGGCCGCCTTTTGTCGACTATGGCGAGATCGGCATTAAAGTGTTTTGCAAAAGACCTTGCCCGCTCTACACCGCCTGCATCGGGGGCAACTATTACGGAATTGTCCAGACGCTTTGCCTTAAAGTAGGACAATATCACGGGTGTGGCATATAAATGGTCGACTGGAATATCAAAAAACCCTTGAATTTGCCCCGCATGGAGATCCATAGTCAGAAGCCTCGTTATGCCTGAGGTTGCTAAGAGGTTTGCGACCAATCTTGCAGTGATAGGAACTCTTGGCTCAGCCTTCCTGTCTTGCCTGCCGTATCCATAATAAGGAAGCACTGCGGTAATTCTCTTAGCTGATGCCCTTTTAAGAGCATCTACAATTATCAAAAGCTCCATCAAGTGTTCATTTACTGGTGAACAAGTTGGCTGAATGACATAACAATCAGCACCCCTGACATTATCGATAACCTTAACCTGAATTTCCCCATCGCTAAAACGACCAACCTTTGCTTCGCTTAACTCTATCCCAAGCCTACGACAAATATCCCTCGCTAAAACTGGATTTGCATTACCCGACAGAATTTTAAGGTTCATAATCCCCCGTCCTTGTTATTGATGACTACTTTTTTATCTTTCCTGTCTACATTTCTCTGTCTTGCCCTACCGAAAGCCAACCCGCCTGAGGGAACATCGCGAGTGATAGTCGACCCTGCCGCTATTAAAGCCGATTTGCCTATCTTAACAGGGGCTACAAAATTAACATTTGAACCAATAAAAGATTTGGAGCCGATAACAGTTTTGTGCTTCTTTTGACCGTCATAATTGCAGGTGATCGTTCCAGCGCCAACATTGACATCTTCGCCTATTTGAGCATCGCCTATATATGAAAGGTGATTGATTTTGACGCTTTTAGCAATGACTGACTTCTTTATCTCGCTGAAATTGCCAACTTTGACATTCTCTTTTAACACGGAATCGGGTCTTATGTGGGAAAAAGGGCCTATTTGAGTGGAATTGCCGACAACTGCCCCTTCTATATATGAATACTTTATCTCCACATTGTTGCCTATCTTTGAGTTGGAAATATAGCTTGACCCTTCTATACGGCAGTTTTTGCCGATTTTGACGTTCTGGGCTATGAAAGCACCGGGATAAATAATGGTGTCGGCACCGATTTTTGCGTCTGGGGATATATAAACTGCAGAAGGGTTGATGATTGTTATGCCGGCGGCTAAGAGTTCGTCAATTTTGAGGGTTTGGACAATTTTTTGTGCTTCGGAGAGTTCTTTACGGCTGTTTATCCCTTTAATTTCAATATCGTTGTCTATCGTAAACAATCCCGCCTGCCTGCCCATAGCCTTCAGAACCGCTACAGTGTCAGTTATATAGTATTCCTTCTTTGCATTGTTAGGTTTAACCTGTGAAAGAGCTGCCCAAACATTCTTGTCAAAACAATATATTCCGCTGTTTATCTCATTTATCTGCCTTTGAGCAGGCGAAGCATCTTTTTCTTCAACAATTTTCTCTAAAACCTCCCCGTTTCTGATTATACGGCCATAGCCGAATGGGCGGGGGGTCTTTGCTGCTAAAACTGTGATGGAATTAGCACTTTTTTGATGGCTTTGTAGGAGAGAACGGAGAGTTTGAGTCTTTATTAAAGGAACATCGCCGCTTAAAACTAAAATATCGCCGTTATATTTGCCCAAAACACTGCCTGCCTGCATAAAAGCATGAGCAGAACCCAACTGCTCTTTTTGGTATACAAAACTGACATTTAAGCCCTTTAGACTTTCCTCAACGATATTAGATTTGTGTCCTATGACAAGGACAATGGAATCAGGGTTTAACCTCGAGACCGCATCTATCACCCATTTGATTAGAGATTTACCTGATAATTCGTGTAAAACCTTAGGGAGGGAGGACTTCATTCTGGTGCCTGCACCTGCGGCAAGAATTACTGCGGAAAAATTTTTCATTTTTATATTTCCAATCAGAAAACCTAACTAAATTTTGGTAGACAACAGTGCGGATTATACATATTTTCCTTTAGACCTAACAAAACAGGGGGGTGGTGAGGGATTTAAGGGGTCAAATTGAAGTAGCAGGGATAAAAAGGTATTATCGCCCCTGTCATTAGCGGGGCAAAGGGGTGGAGAGATGGCCGAGTGGTTTAAGGCGCAGTCCTGGAAAGACTGTTCATTCGAAAGGGTGACCGGGGTTCGAATCCCCGTCTCTCCGCCATTTTTCATTTTTT